>JACMJX010000259.1 GCA_014380425.1 Chitinophagaceae bacterium
AACGTTCGAGTGGAACTTTGGTGACGGTAGTCCTCTTTCAACCGATATTAATCCAACGCATCTCTATGCCGCTGCAGGAACATACACGATAACCCTTAGGGCTTTCGACCCGCTGACTTGTAACCTCACTGATGACACTTCTTACGCAATAACGTTGTTTGCGGCTCCAGTAGCGTCATTCTCTTTTACACCTGTGCCACCGATAGAAAATACTGCCAATATATTTACAAATAGCTCATCACCGGACGCAAATCGCTTTCTGTGGGATTTCGGTGACGGCGATACCCTTATCACCTCTAGCCGGGCACAGGTAGAGCATCAATACAACGAAACTTGGACTTTTACAGCGTGCCTTAAAGCTTTTAATGCTGCCGGTTGTGAAGACGATACCTGTCAGCAGGTAGCTACTATCGTGAACCCGAGACTGGATGTACCGAATGCATTCACACCGCTCGGGCCATTGCAGGCTAGCAAGGTATTTGTGAGAGGTTATGCTATTAACAGAATCCGTTTCACGATCTACAACAGGCAGGGTCAGAAATTATTTGAGACTACTGATAAAAATGAAGGATGGGACGGGCGTTATAAAGGAGTTTTACAACCTATGGATGTGTATGCATATACACTGGAGGTGCAGTTTACTGATAATACCAGCACAACCAAAAAGGGGGATATAACGTTAATAAGATAGGAAAGGGCGAATTATTTTATCAAAAGAAAAAGTGAGATGAGAAGTATCAAAATTGTATCTTTTAGCTTGCTGATAGTCATACTTATGATGGCATCGGCTGCACGTTCCCAGGATCTGCATTTCTCCCAGTGGTTCAATTCTCCGCTTACAACAAATCCGGCCAATGCTGGTTTTATCCCGGATGCGGATTACCGTATAGGGGCCAATTACCGCAGCCAGTATGTTAACGTGCTTTCTGTTCCTTATAGAACAATCAGTATTTATGGTGACGCGCAGTTGATGAGAGACCGGTTCGAGAACGGATGGCTGGGTGTAGGAGGTGTTATGCTAAGGGATGTTGCGGGAAGTGGCAACCTGACCTCGACAAAAATTTACGGCTCTCTCGCCTACCATCAAATGCTTGGGGTTAGCAGCCTTCTTAGTGCCGGCTTTAACCTGGGGTGGGCAAACAAGTCAATCAATCCCGCTAATCTTAAATTCCCAGATCAATTTAATAAGACCACAGGTTTCTTCGATGCAGGTGTTCCTACAAGTGTCGCATTCAACAATACCAGTACGAGTTATTTCGATATGCAAGTTGGTGTTAACTACGCTTACTTTCCTACTGATAAAATCTACGTTAACGGAGGGTTCTCTGTTCATCATATAAACCGTCCTAAAGAGTCGTTCTTTTTAAATACTGAAGGATTCGACAATAGGCTTGCACCGCGCTATATTGGTTTTGTGAATGCAAGCATTAAACTGAATGAAAAGGTGATCGTGAATCCCATGGCTTACTACAGCAATCAGGCCCGTGCTTCTGAATTTACCCTTGGAGGTAACCTAAACTACAATCTATCAGGCGATGGAGTAACGCAGCTACTCGGAGGCGTTTATTACCGCTCCGCAGACGCCGTAATTCCCATGCTTGGCTTTCAGTGGAATGGCTTCCGTATGACGTTCACTTATGATGTAACTACTTCAGGCCTTAAAAATTATAATAATTCGCGGGGAGCTACAGAATTCTCCCTATTGAGACACGGATTTTACAACGAAGACAATTCGGCAATGCGCCAATCACTTTGCCCTCAATTTTGATAATAAGCAAGTATTGTTTTTTCACCACCATGCATAGTCGGGCTTTGCTTTTTGTAGCAGAGTATCACATTAATTCAATAGCTTTGTGTTCAAAAAATATAAACAAGTTGCTGCATGAAAAAGACGTTCTGGTTCTACCTTTTAACCCTGGTAGTAATTTTGGTCACAGCCTTTCGGCCGGCTTTAAAACCCCGGGTGCTTATCTTCACTAAAACAGCTGGATTCCACCACTCCTCCATACCAACAGGAATAAAGGCTCTTGTAAAACTGGGTAAAGAAAATAACTTCGATGCCGATACCACTACCAATGCCGCTTATTTTACGGAAGATAATCTAAAAAAATATGCTGCTGTAATTTTTCTGAATACAACGGGCAATGTACTCGATAGTTACCAGGAAGCTGATTTCGAGCGTTATATTCAGGCAGGGGGAGGCTATGTTGGTATTCATGCCGCCACGGATACGGAGTACGACTGGGGATGGTATGGAAGATTGGCAGGAGCGTATTTTGTCAGTCATCCCGCCCAGCAGGAAGCAGTTCTAAATATTGTAGACAAGAACCATGTTTCAACAAGCCACCTGCCTTCGGAATGGAAAAGAAAAGATGAATGGTACAATTTCAAGCAGATTGGCAAAGATCTTAATTTTCTTATCACTATTGATGAAAAGTCATATACCGGCGGGAAGAATGGGGAGACCCATCCTATGGCTTGGTACCATGATTTCGACGGTGGAAGGGCTTGGTACACCGAGCTTGGACATACTGAAGAATCTTATGCCGACTCTAATTATCTCAAGCATGTGCTTGGTGGCATCCGCTACGCCGTCGGTGATAATAAAAAACTGGATTATTCAAAGTCCAAAACAATGCGCCTACCTCCCAGTTACAAATTTGCAAAGGCGCAACTGGTAAAAGGTACTTTTTTCGAGCCTACGGAACTAACTGTTCTTCCCAATATGGATATCCTTGTGACGCAAAGAAGGGGAGAAATCATGTTGTACAAAAACAGTACTAAAACGGTGAAGCAAGCCGGTTTTCTTAAAGTGTATTGGAAAACGCTTAAATCACCTAAAGTGAACGCAGAAGAAGGTTTACTGGGCGTGCAGGCAGATCCCGACTTTGCAAACAATCATTTCATTTATGTTTACTATAGTCCTGCAGACACTTCCGTGAACCGCTTGTCAAGGTTTACACTGGTGAATGATAACGTGGATATGGCATCGGAGAAAATTATACTGCAGTTGTACTCCCAACGCGAAATCTGTTGTCATACCGGAGGTTCCATAGCTTTCGGCCCCGGAAATACGCTTTATGTTTCCACCGGAGATAATTCTACTCCCTTCGATGAGGCGGGTAACCCTTTTGCCAATCATGGTTATGCACCATTAGACGATCGTCCGGGTCATATACAGTACGACGCTAGAAGGGGTGCAGCTAATACAAATGACCTCCGTGGTAAAATTCTACGGATAAAAATAAACCCTGACGGATCTTATGAAATTCCAGAGGGCAATCTCTTCAAACCCGGCGAGCCCCAAACAAAACCGGAAATCTTTGTAATGGGGAACCGTAATCCTTACAGAATTTCTGTTGATAAAAAGAAGGGCTACGTGTATTGGGGGGAAATTGGGCCGGATGCCAGGAAAGATAGCATGGACAGCAGGGGCCCCCGCGGATACGATGAAATGAACCAGGCCCGCGAAGCGGGATTCTTCGGGTGGCCTTTATTTGTCGGTAATAACTATTCCTACCGGCTTCATAATTATGCCACCAATGAGAACGGCCCTTCTTTTGATCCTGCCAGGCCAGTTAATAACTCACCAAATAATACAGGACTAACTAACTTACCTCCGGCTCAACCAGCTTTTATCTGGTACCCATATGATGCCTCTGCAGAATTTCCTCAATTAGGGAGCGGTGGACGGTGCGCCATGACAGGCCCGGTGTATTATTCCGACTCGTACCCGGAAAAAACAAGACTGCCGGATTACTATAATGGCAAGCTATTTATCTACGACTGGATTCGTGGATGGTTCAAAGTGGTTTCGATGCTACCAGATGGCAGCTTTGACAAGATGGAGTCATTTGTGGAAAATATGAAGTTCAATGCGCCCGTGGACGCTGAAATGGGCCCCGACGGAAAACTATACGTGCTGGAATACGGAAATGGCTGGTTTGCCAAGAACGCCGATGCGGGTATCGCCCGGATCGACTATGACGAGAAGAAAACACCGCCTGCAGCAAGCTCTAAAACCAAAACAACCGGTAATCCAATGAACAAGAAGGTTGCGGGCTCGGAAAGCTATGATAAAGCTGTTGTTCCGGCTATCGGTCACCAGCAAACGGCTTCTGTTGCCATAAGCAGCAATGCCGCCGCCGGGAAAGCTTATATGCTTTCTCTCGATTGTAAGGCATGCCACAAAACAAATGAAAAGTCTATAGGACCCTCATTTACTGCAGTTGCCAAACGATATAAGAATGATAAGAATATGGTAAACTACCTTACCGAAAAGATTATCAATGGCGGGGGTGGAAAATGGGGTGAAGTTCCTATGCCCGCGCACCCCGATCTGAAAAAAGATCAGGTTGGAAAAATAATTGACTGGGTTAAAACTTTATCCCGCTAACTAGTATTGTTAAATAATTTTATGATCATGAGAAGAGGCCTTGCAGTGGCATTTATGCTGCTGTCCATCCGTTTTTTTGCAAATGCGCAAACAGAGAAGCAGTTAGACAGTGTATTAGTGACAGCTCAGAAAAGAGAGGAACTGGTGCAGAAGATTCCTTTTAGTATTACAGCGATTTCATCCAAACAGGTAAAAGAATATCGGTTATGGAATAGCAAGGAAATTACGGCAATAGTACCTAATCTATATTCTGCAGACCCTGGAGACGACCGCAACGTTACAGGTATAAGGGGGATCACTACTACATCCTATAACCCCGCAGTTGCCACCTATATCGACGGCGTTAATCAATTTGGGCTCGACACTTATATTTCCCAGCTTTTTGATGTGGAAAGAATCGAGATACTTCGCGGCCCGCAAGGAACACTCTATGGCAGAAATGCAATGGGTGGAGTGATCAATATAATAACGAAACAACCTTCAGATATTACGACCGGCTCTATAGAAGCAACGCTTGGCAATTATGGACAGCAGCGGTACACCGCAGCCTTAAGAACACCGTTAGTAAAAGGGAAACTATTTCTTGGCGTAGCAGGAATTTTCGATAAACGTGATGGATTTTATGAGAATGCATTCAATGGTAGCTCATACGACGACAGGCAAAGCTTCACGGGCAATTATTACCTGAAGTACAGGCCGGGTAACAAATGGCAATTATCATTGAACGCCAAACATCATAATAACAGGAATAAAGGCCCTTTTCCACTCGTAGCAGCCGATCCCTTTGAAATGCCGTTCAAGTTGAATCAGAACGCACTGACTAAAATGATCGATAATACCCAGAATTATTCTCTGTCTGCCGATTATAAAGGCACCGGGCTCAACTTTAGCTCACAGACCGCTTTCCAGAATAACTACCGCTATTATACAAATCCAATCGACGGCGATTTCTCTCCGCTTGATGCGATTACTGTAATCAACAATTACGGCAAGGATTGGAATAATATCAAGACCTGGACTCAGGAGTTCAAGGTATCATCTCCTTCTTCTGCTACAACCTTAAAATGGCTGGCCGGGTCTTATCTATTTCATAATAGCAGCCCTGTAAAGCAGGCAACCCGTTTTGGAGAAGATGCCGCAGCTGTTGGTGCTCCTGATATCAATTTTTCCTCTATCATCACTTCCCGAAGTAAAAGTTCAGGATTAGCAGTTTATGGACAAGTGTCGCGTTTCTTATCTGATAAACTCGAGTTGGTCGGAGGCCTGCGATATGATTATGAAAGACAGAAATCAACCGTTCTGGGTGAGATAGCGTATGATATGCAGCCCTCATTTGTAGTACGGCCAGACACCAGTGCAAGAACTTCGTTCAGTGCTTTCTCACCCAAGGCAGCGATCAACTACACGATAGCAAGGAACAGTATTCTTTATGGCTTATATAGCCGGGGATTCCGGACAGGAGGGCTTACTCAGTTATCTTCCGATCCTTCCCAACCTCCGTTATATGCATATAAGCCGGAGTACAGTAATAATTTCGAGGCAGGTTTAAAAAGTTCTCTGTTTAATGGCGGCCTTAACATCAACCTTGCAGCCTTTTATTCCATTATAGACAATACACAGGTACCAAGTCTGGTGCTTCCAGATGCCATCACGATTATCAGGAACAGCGGTAAACTAACCAGTAGGGGTGTGGAGATGGAACTGGCGGCAATACCTTTCAAGGGATTAAGTGTTAATTATAGCTTTGGTTATACCAATGCCAAGTTCGATGATCTTAAGGTTTCGGCTGATGGTGCGGAAGTGGATTATTCCGGAAAACGACAGATATTCACCCCCGAAATCACATCCATGTTTGCGCTTCAATATGTTCATGTTCTGTGGAAAGAACAGAAGATGAATTTGCTGGTAAGAGGGGAGTGGCGCTATCTCGGCAACACCTGGTTCGATGCTGCGAACACCATTAAGCAATCCCCATATAGTGTATTGAATGCCAATATCGGCATTAGCTTTAGAAACTATGGCTTATCGATATGGGGAAGGAACCTGGGTGATAAAGAGTATGTAGCTTATGCTTATGACTTCGGTGCGCAGCACCTGGGTAACCCGCTTACTTATGGTGTAACCCTGTCTGCCAGATTCTAAGATCAGGAACTGATAGAAAGAATAAATTACCAGGAGATGACCTCTTTGAGTTTGAAGAATGGTGTACTGGTAACTGAAGATATCGGATAACACAGGTTCCCGGAACTCCAATTCAAACAGCTTAACGCCGTTCAAATGCCAGTTCCCTTTTCAACCACTCTATAACATTAAAGATGATCGGGCAACTGCCGTAATGAAGCATGGTTCCTGGAAAACGAGCCAGGAATCCCGGTTTGTGCAGGTGCGGAAAATCACGGCATTCAGTAAACCGGTGTTCATAAACAGAACATTTCTTTTCAACCAGAAAACTACAAGGTATAGTATTCATGATAAAATGCCCCTGCAGGCTTTCCTCGATATAGCGATCCTTCACTTCCTGGTAAGACAGCTGCAAATGTTCACCCAGGGAAATAACCTCATCAGAAGTAACATTAATCATCAGGCTTCTGCAGCAATTGCCGCAAGTGGTGCAGTCGATGGCGGCTTCCACTTGTGCGTTCAGCCGGTGTACCTTGTCGTCGATCTCCTGCTCGCTGTGCTCCAGCAGGAATCTATAAAAAGAATCGGTCTCTTCTTCTTTATGCCTTGCATGGTCGGCTATAACTGAAAGATCCGATATGTGATGTTGTTCTGTCAAAATACTTAGGGTTGCAGGGGCGATAATGCCCCTGGCAGCAAAAATAGGTTACTACCCGTTAATACATCCGATATAATGGCAAGGCCTGCCAGCCTAAGGAGTATGGTTGGTGGAAATTTCCTAACTTACAGACACTTTATTACTATATTATGGACCAGAAAATAATCGATTTGTACGATGAATACACGCATAAGCCCCTTAGCAGAGAAGAATTTATCAGAAGACTAGCGGTATTTACAGGCAGTGTAACGGCAGCTCTTACTATTCTCCCTTTATTAGAAGTAAATTATGCAAAAGCGCAAACCATAGCAGCAGACGATAGCAGAATAACTATTGATTATATCACCTATCCTGGCGATAATTGCACGATGAAAGGTTATCTCGCGAGGCCGAAAGGTAAGGGCCCCTTCGGAAGCGTGGTGGTGATTCATGAAAATCGCGGGCTCAATCCGCATACAGAGGACGTAGCCCGCCGGATAGCTGCCTTGGGATATGTGGCCCTTGCTCCCGATGCCCTGTCGCCTAATGGCGGAACCCCCACCGATCAGGATGAAGCGCGGACGCTTATTGGCAAACTGGATGCTAAACAGAACCTCAATAATTATATAAAATCAATCAGCTTTCTTAAAAGCCAAAAAGAAAGCAATGGAAAAGCTGCTTGCGTTGGCTTTTGCTGGGGTGGAGCAATGGCCAACCAACTTGCTGTAAACATAACAGATCTCCAGGTAGCCATTTCCTTTTATGGACGGCAACCCGATGTGGCTGATGTTGCTAAAATAAAATCATTCGTTCAACTGCATTACGGGGGCCTGGATGAACGCATCAACGCAGGTATTCCTGCTTATGAAGAAGCCCTTAAAAAGACAGGGGTTGAATATGAGCTGTTTGTTTATGAGGGAGCACAACACGCGTTTTTCAACGATACGGCTCCCACAAGATATAATGCCGAAGCCGCGCAGCTTTCCTGGAACAGGATGTCTGTTGCCTTTAAACGTATCATCTAGTTGTTAAAAACCTGTTATTTTCTGCCAGAAAATTGCGGTTTGTTATTGGCGATTGCTTTAGCAATATTGTTAGAGCTAACCAGAAATATTAGCTGCCTTCCAAACATGCTATTTTCCTTATTTTTACAAAAATCTTCTTGAATGGAAACATTGGCTGCAAACGCTCTGCTCACCGCTGCTCACCTGAAACAATTTAAAGAGATCGTCGGAGAGAAATATACGTTTGCAGACGAAGAATCACTGGATACCTATGGCCGTGACCAGACAGAACACCTGTTATATCTCCCTGAAATAGTGCTTAAGCCGCACACCGCGGAAGAGATCAGTAAGATTTTGAAGATCTGCAATAAAGACAGAATTCCAGTTACACCCCGTGGTGCTGGTACTGGATTGAGCGGTGGTGCCCTGCCGCACCTGGGGGGCGTATTGATTTCTACGGAGCGGCTTAATTCAATTGTTTCTATCGATGAAAGAAATCTTCAGGTAACCACTGAGCCTGGGGTTATAACGGAAGTACTGCAAAACGCAGTAAAGGAAAAGGGACTGTTCTATCCCCCGGATCCCAGCAGCCGGGGAAGCTGTTTTATAGGCGGTAATATCTCCGCTAACAGCGGCGGGCCCAAAGCCGTGAAGTACGGTGTAGTGCGCGACTATGTGCTCAATCTGCAAGTGGTGCTTCCTTCCGGTGAAATTATCTGGACCGGTGCAAGCGTTCTTAAAAATTCAACAGGGTATAACTTAACCCAACTAATAGTAGGTAGCGAGGGTACCCTGGGCATCGTTACCCAGATCGTGCTAAAACTGATCCCCCTGCCTAAATACGATCTACTGATGCTTGTTCCCTTCAGGAGCCTGGAGAAGGCAGGAGAGGCAGTAAGTGCCATCTTCAGAGCAGGGTTTATGCCCAGCGCCATGGAGCTGGTGGAAGTGGAAGCATTGAAGATTGTAAGTGATTTCGTGCAGAATACCACCATTCCCATTGGAGACGACATCGAAGCGCATTTGATTGTAGAAGTAGACGGCAATAACATGGACGTGATGATGCAGGAAATGGAGGCTATCGGAGAACTGCTGATGGGCTTCGGAGCAGAGGAAATCTTGTTTGCTGATGATGCGCAGCAGAAAGAAGAACTCTGGAAAATGAGACGAAGAGTGGCAGAAGCTGTCAAACTGAACGGATATACGATCGAGGAAGATACGGTAGTTCCAAGAGCTGAATTGCCAGCCCTTATCAGGGGCGTCAAGAAGCTGGGCGAGGAGTATAACTTCCATGCGGTATGTTATGGCCATGCCGGTGATGGCAACCTGCACATCCGTATTAAGGCAAGCACGGCAAATAGCGAAGGAAATGATGAAATTATACAGGGCATACGCGCACTGTTTTCACTTGTGCACAGCCTGGGAGGTACTATTAGCGGGGAACATGGTATAGGGCTTGTTCAGAAGAAATACCTCGATATCGTTTTCTCTGAAAGCCATCTGCGGCTAATGCGTGGAATAAAAAAAACTTTCGATCCAAACAATATCCTCAACGCAGGAAAAGTTTTTGATTAAACGAAGTATATGAAACAGCACCTAATTGTAGCGATCTTCC
>JACMJX010000260.1 GCA_014380425.1 Chitinophagaceae bacterium
GCCACGCGTTGGTTGCCGATGCGCAACGCCACGTCTGCAGGAACGAGTTCGACGAGGCCTGCAGAAAATTGCGGAGGCCGATCTCTATTCGCGCCGCTTCTCTCAGGGAATCGTGTTGCCCGCCTCCTTTACGGAGTGCGGTCGTTACGTCGTACATGTCTTCATATTCCTGGATCAGGCGATCTGTTTCTGCGTCGGTCGTTTCATCGATAACTTTTACGAGATCGCCTACTCCATGCGTATTTACCGAATAGCCGAATACCAGTTCAGCTTCCACCTTGTCACCTTCCGTAACAGCCACCTGCCGCATATTATCTCCAAACCTGACAATCTTCGCTCTCTGCATAGAATGCCATGCCCCGGCCACCCGTGCCCATATACCAATCTGGGTGAGTACTTCCGGATCCTGCCAGTGGCCGGTGATCACCTTTCTGTTAAGCCGCATTCTAGACACCATAAATCCAAACTCCCTATCGCCGTGCGCACTTTGATTCAGGTTCATGAAGTCCATATCGATCGTTCCCCAGGGAATATCGCGGTTGAATTGCGTATGGAGATGCGCCATTGGCTTTTGCAGCGTCTTCAATCCCGCTATCCACATTTTGGAAGGGGAGAAGGTGTGCATCCAGGTGATAATTCCCAGGCAGTTTTCCGCCACGTTCGCTTCCTGGCAAACCCGAAAGATTTCTTCGGGTGTTTTAACGACCGCTTTGAAGACGATACGGATCGGCATGTGCCCGGCATCGTTCAGGAACGTGGCAATCGTTCGGGCGTTTTCTTCTACCTGTCTTAAGGTTTCTTCTCCATATAAGTGTTGGCTTCCCGTCAAGAACCAGGCTTCGAAGTTTTTAAGGTCAATCATTTGCTTGTTTTGTTTATAGGTCTTGCACTGAGTGGCTATTATTCTATTGGCCATAGTACGAACCAGGGCCATGTTTCCTTTCAAAGTGTTTCCATTTAAGTGCCTCTTTCAACCTTGTTGCAGCGGGATTGATCTGTTCTGTCAGCAAAGCCATTTTAGCGATCGCTTCCAGAACGGCACTATTGTGTACTGCCTTTTCCGCAGTCTTTCCCCAGGTAAAAGGAGCGTGGTTGCCAACCAGCACCATTTCCAATTCCTCATAACTCAGCTCTTGCTCCTTGAAGAGATCCATGATTTGAAAGCCGGTCTGGTATTCATAATCACCCTTTATCATTTCATCACTCATTGGCGGCGCGCAAGGGATGTCCACGGAATTGTAATCGGCATGTGTGGTGCCGAAGACAGGGATGTGCCGTAAGGCTTGTGCCCAGGCTGTTGCATAAGTAGAATGTGTATGAGCAATTCCTCCTATATGATGCCAGTGCTTATACAACACAGCATGCGTAAGCGTATCAGAGGAAGGCCGGAGTGTGCCCTCCACTGTTTTGCCATCGAAATCCACGATCACCATTTTATCCGGGCTAAGTTCATTATAAGCAACACCACTAGGTTTGATGGCAAACACACCAGCGCTTCTGTCAGCCGCGCTTACGTTGCCAAAAGTAAAGATCACTAAATTGAGTTCCGGAAGCTGCATGTTGGCATTATAAGCGGCTTCTTTAATATCCTGGTATCTGCTCATGATTCCGGTTAATGATTAGCTGATTTGTTCAATGCAGTTTCCCAGGGAGATATAGTTCTGGTAGCGGCGTTTATAAAATTCCGTATTGATAGGGTTCGGGAAGTATTCCGCGTCAAATCCCTGGCCCATAGCATTCATTGCATCCTCCACCTTATCATAAATACCTGCAACGGTTGCTGCGAACATGGCCGCACCTGCCGCACAGGTTTGCTCCGTTTTATGGATACGGATGGGCATATCCATAACGTCGGCCATCACCTGCATGATATAAGGCGATTTTTTTGCCACACCGCCGAGGCCTATGAGTCCCTTTACGGGTATGCCTTCATCGTTGAACCGGTCCACGATTCTTTTTGCACCAAAACAGGTAGCTTCTACCCATGCTCTGAAAATTCTAGGAGCATCGCTGCCCAGGCCGAGGCCCATGATTACCCCTTCAAGCGATTGGTTGGCATCAGGCGTTCGTCTTCCATTCAGCCAATCAACGGCAAGTTCGGCATCCTCCTCCAATGGCAGTTCAGCGGCCAGCCTGCTTAACTCGGGAATAAGACGATTGGCTATTTCTTCCTTTAAAGCAGCAGCTGTGACTGGATCTATCAGAGCAGACTCAGACAACAGGTTCAGGGGCCAGGAAAGCAGGTTTCTGAACCATGCATAGGTATCGCCGAAAGCAGACTGGCCTGCTTCCATCCCTATCATTCCCGGTATAATCGATCCATTTACCTGGCCGCAGACGCCCTTCACCAGTGTATTCTTCACTTCATCAGGCGGCGCAACAAGCATATCGCAGGTGGAAGTACCCATAACCTTGCTAAGGTAGTAAGGTTCTATTTGTCCGCCGACGGCACCCATATGCGCATCAAACGCGCCGATGCCGATAATGACGTTCTCTTTAAGACCAAGCCGCGTTGCCCATTCGCTGCTAAGATTACCGGCAGGTTTGTCAGCCGTGAATGTTTGTTTGGGAAACCGTTTTGAGTAAGGCTCCAGCAAGGGATCCAGCGAGCTGAAAAAATCATCGGGAGGTAAGCCATTGAAAGTTTCTGACCATAAGGCTTTATGGCCTGCAGAACACACGCCACGCTTCATTTCATCCGCATTTGTACCACCTGTAAGAAGGAACGGAATCCAGTCGCAGTGCTCCACCCAGGAATAGCACGCCTGCCTTACCGCCACATCCGTTCGAAGGATATGCAGCAGTTTTGCCCAGAACCATTCGGAAGAATAAATACCCCCTACGAACCGGAGGTAGTTGGCTTTCGGGCCGGAGGCGTGTGCATTTATCTGAGCAGCTTCCAGCACTGCTGTATGATCTTTCCATAGAACGAACATGGCATTCGGGTTATTCTCAAAATCTTTAAGGAGCGCCAGCGGGGTTCCGGTTTTATCTACCGCAACGGGAGTGGATCCGGTTGTGTCTATGGAAATAGCCCGGATGTTTTCGGCAATTTCGGGATCTGAGTGATGGAGGCAGTTTTTGATGCTTTCCTCCAGACCCTCTACATAATCAAGCGGATGCTGCCGGAACTGGTTGGCAGCAGTATTGCAATACTTCAGCTGCTTCCACCGGGGATAATAAAAAACGGACGATGCTATTTCCTTTCCATTTTCCGCATTTATAATGACAGACCTTACTGAATCCGTTCCATAATCAACCCCGATTACATACCTTTTCATTTTTCATATTCGCTTTAGCTACATTGTCAAAGTAACAATTTTTTTCATTTACAACCGTTAAATCAGTTACAATGGAGAAATATTAGCGATAGCGGTAAAAAACGCTTGCAGCAGTAAAAAACCTTTGTGATTCGGCAAGAAAACAGTAACTTGCTTTATTAAGCTAAAGAAACCTCCATTTGATGAAGATTTTTTACCCGCTGATCATTATGTTGTTGATGGCTTTTGGGGCACAAAGTCAAACCCGGCCAGGTTCTTCAAGAATACCTGAGGACCGGATGGTTAAGTTTTATCCAAACCCTGCGATTACCCAGATCAGTTTTGATTTCAAAGCATACAGTAAAAATTACTCTTTTCAGATCTTCAACTTTATAGGAAAGAAAGTATATGAACTTTCTTCCGTTACCTCTGCCAAAACTACGGTCGATCTCTCCGATTATTTCCGTGGTGTATATATTTTCCAGCTAAAAGACCAGAACGGCAAAATAATAGAAGCTGGCAAATTCCAGGTGTCTAAATAGGCATTTTACCCAATACAAGGATAAGGCAAGGATAGAGCAAGGATAAGACAAGGATGACCGGAACAACAAAAACGGGATAAATAACACGTAAAATTATGATATTTAGCGAGTCATTTATTCACTCCCGCTTCGTACCCGCTTCGCACCTTGTTCGCAAATGTTCGGGGTTTGTTCGCAAATTTGCGAACACGCTGCGAACAATCCCGAACAAACTCCGAAGGAGGTACGAAGCGGGTACGAAGCAGATCTAAGACATATATGCGGTATTCACGACCGCATGCGACAATTTGTCCCGATAAAATTCCTTGGCAAAATAATTGACAACTTGTGATCGTATTATTTTTTGACAGTGTAAACCTGAATTAAACCATAAATGGTAGGTTTGCGTGCTAATATTACGACTATGCAACAGGAAGAGCTAAACATACCCGCTGAAAATATCGAGGAAAATATTGAAAACCTTATTTCACAGGAGGACGGCCCCGTGGAGGAAGCTGCTGTGGACACGGCGGAGTCTTCCATTCTAGAAGAAAAAGAGGCGGAAATAGAGAAACTACGTGCTGAAGTGGCAGAACTTAAAGACAAGTACCTGCGCCAGGTAGCGGAATTCGACAATTTCAGGAAGAGAAGTGCCCGCGAAATGCTGGAAATGAGCAGGACCGCCGGCAAAGATGTTATTGTAGCCCTATTGGATGTAGTAGACGATTCTGACAGGGCCCGCAAGCAGATCGAGCAGACGAATGAGGCACCGGTGATCAAGGAGGGAATTCAGCTCGTTTTCAATAAACTTAAAAGCTCCCTTCAGGCGAAGGGACATAAAGCCATGGAAAGTGTAGGGTTGGACTTCGACCCCGATATGCATGAAGCTATAGCAGAAATTCCGGCACCCGACGAGAAATCTGTTGGTAAAGTGCTGGATGAGGTGCAGAAAGGCTATTATCTTAACGACAAAATCATCCGCTTCGCGAAAGTGGTTGTAGGAAAATAATATATGAACAGAGATTATTACGAGATTCTGGGAGTGTCGAAGAATGCATCTGCAGATGAGTTGAAGAAAGCGTACCGGAAGGTAGCTATGCAATACCACCCAGACAGGAATCCCGGGGATAAGGCGGCGGAAGAAAAATTCAAGGAGGCGGCGGAAGCTTATGAAGTATTGAGCGATGGTGAGAAAAAAGCGCAGTATGACCGTTTTGGCCATGCCGGTGTTAAAAGTAATGGACGAGGCTCTGGGGGAGGCGCACAAACTGCGGAAGATATTTTCAGCCAATTCGGCGATGTATTCGGAGAGGATATCTTCGGCAATTTCTTTGGAGGCCGTGGCGGAAGAACCAGTGGAGGCCGGGCTCGGGGAGTAAGGGGTAGCAACCTTCGCATTAAACTCAAGCTAACTTACTCGGAAATAGCAGAAGGCGTTACCAAGAATATTAAAGTAAAAAAGCATGTTGTCTGTAATACCTGCAGCGGGTCTGGAGCTAAGGACAAAAGCAGCATGCAAACCTGTGGCACCTGTGGCGGAAGCGGCCAGGTACGTAAGGTAACCAATACATTTCTCGGCCAGATGCAGACTGTAGCAACATGTTCTACCTGCAATGGCGAAGGCACTACGATAACCGCGAAATGCGGTACCTGTAAAGGAGAGGGAAGAGTATATGGCGAGGAGACCGTAAGTATAGAGATACCCGCCGGCGTGCAGGAAGGCATGCAACTGAGCATGAGCGGCAAGGGTAATGCGGGAGAGCGGGGCGGAAGCAATGGCGACCTTATCATACTTATTGAAGAGGAGCCACATGAAGAGCTGCAACGGGATGGTTTGAACGTGGCTTATGACCTCTACATCTCGATTCCAGATGCTATTTTCGGCACTAACGCTGAAGTTCCTACGATCGATGGAAGAGCGAAGATCAAAATTCCACCGGGAACACAAGGCGGCAAGATTTTTCGGTTAAAAGGCAAGGGCTTTCCGGCTGTTAACTCTTATGAAAAAGGCGATCAACTAATACACGTAAATGTGTGGACTCCACAGCATATCAGCGCTGAAGAGAAAGCTATGGTTGAAAAACTCGGCAATTCCTCGAACTTTACACCGAAACCCGAGAAGAACGAGAAAAGTTTCTTTGATAAGGTTCGGGAAATGTTTTCCTGATGCGATGAATCGCTATGATCAAACTATAACAGCAAGCCTGGAAGCAACAGCTTCCGGGCTTTACTTTATGATCTTGTTTTTTTGACCTTTGCATACAGCTTCTTCGTTTTTTCTACGATCTCTAGAAATTCTCTCTGAAGCGCGTCGTCGGGATTCACCGAAGGTGTTGCCAGCAATATAACATCACTGAAAGTAGATTTAGAAGTAAAGGCCGAATTTTTAAGGATAGACCCAAACAATGCTACGGAAGATGCGAAACGGTAGGGAGCCGGCAGGCTGTTGAAATCCTTTACATTGGGGGTACAATGGTAGGTTGTTTTAAAGCGTTTGGTAGAACGCGGTATCTTATAATCCAGCGATACTGTTGCCAGCACGCTTTTATCGACCGGTGGGTTATTTTGCTGGGCGATCTCGAATAAAGCCATCAGTGTATATCCTGATCCAACCTCTCCGCCTTCGAGGTCGCTCAGAGAATCTGCGAGGGCATTGGCTTTATTATCGAAGCCTACCAGCCTGTATTCTTTAACATAGTCGGGGTTGAAATGAATATTCAGATAGGCATCATCGGCAACGGTGCACAGGGTTTGCGCAAGTTCGTGTACCAGTACTTTTTCTGCTTCTCTTTCATTATCGAGGTAAGCGAAGTTACCATTGCCTTTTTTGGCAAGCACTTCCAGTTTCGAATCTTTATAATTACCCATCCCCACGCCGAGGCAGGTAAGATAAATACCCGACTGCCGGTGTTTGCTTATAAGCACTTCCAGGTCTTCCTCACTGGTTTGACCTACATTGAATTCGCCATCAGTAGCAAGGATAACTCTATTGTTTCCGCCAGCAATATATTTGCTTTTGGCAAGACGGTAAGCCGCGAGGATGCCCGAAGCGCCAGACGTAGCGCCGGAAGGGTAGAGGCCTTCGATAGATTCCAGGATCTTTTTCTTTTCAATACCGGAAGTAGGTTCTAGCCAAAC
>JACMJX010000261.1 GCA_014380425.1 Chitinophagaceae bacterium
CAGGATGCCCTCTATTTCCAGTGATGGATTCAGCCGGTTCTGCACGATCTTGATGGTGTTGAGCAGCTTGCCCAGCCCCTCGAGCGCAAAAAATTCAGTTTGCACCGGTACTATTACCGAAGTGGCAGCGGTTAAAGCGTTCACTGTAATCAGGCCCAGGGAGGGAGAGCAGTCTATGATGACAAAGTCATATTCGTCACGTATGCTTTCCAGTATCTCCTTCAGAATACCTTCCCGGTTGGGGTAATTGATCATTTCTATTTCAGCACCTACCAGGTCGATATGAGAAGGTACTACGTCGAGGTTGGGGATTTCGGATTTGAGTACTACATCGCGTATCGGGGTCTGGTTTACCATGCAGTCGTACAGGCTCTGATTGATATTATGAAGATCGAAGCCCATGCCCGTAGTGCTGTTGGCCTGGGGGTCCGCATCCACCAGCAGGGTCCTGAATTCCAGTACCGCCAGGCTCGCCGCAAGGTTAATGGCTGTGGTAGTTTTTCCAACGCCCCCTTTTTGATTCGCTACTCCGATTATTCTCGCCATATTATTCCTAATTCCGACAAAAATAACGTTTCGGTATAAATAGTGGGAACTTTTACTGGATAGGTGCGTTATTCTCTATAATTTACGGCTCACATAAGAGATATTCGTAATAAGAAGAGGTATGTACACAGTTATATCGGGCACTAACAGGAAGGGAAGCAATACGTTGAAAGTAGCGGAGTTGTATGTTCAGATTCTTAGGAAAAAAGGGATAGAAGCAGGCTTGCTGTCACTTGTAGATTTGGATGTGCATCTCCGTAACGAGTCCATCGAACGGATAGAAAAAGAGATCCTGATCCCTTCGGAAAGGTTCGTCATTATTTCACCTGAATACAACGGCAGTTTTCCGGGCGTGCTTAAATCGCTGCTGGACATTACCGATATCCGGCAAAAAGTATGGGAGGGTAAAAAGGTGCTTCTCACCGGGGTATCCACAGGAAGAGCCGGTAACCTGCGGGGTATGGAACACCTTACCGGCGTACTTCACTACCTGAAAATGAATGTGCATTGCAACAAGCTCCCTATTTCCATCGTGCATCAACTGATAGATAAGGATGAACTCATAAGCGATACGGCTACTATCAATGCCATCGATAGGCAACTTGCAGAATTTATAGAATTTTAAAAGCAACGACTATGCGCAGTTCCGGGTTTATGTGGCTACTTGTATTGATCCTGCTGATCCTGGACACTTACATTTTCCAGGCGGTGAAGATGGTGAGTCAGCAGAGCTCGCCGAAAGCTAAAATAATCATCTATTCGTTGTACTGGGTGCTTTCGATCGTTACCATTTTGATGCTGATCCTACTGCCTTATATCGGGTACGAAAACTGGAACAAGTCTTTCAGAAACTATGTGTTCGCCATTATAATAGGGCTGTTCTTTGCCAAAATGGTAACTTCCTTTTTTCTACTGATAGACGATGTAAGAAGGGCAATGACCTGGATAGTAACCTGCCTTACGGGTAACCCGGGCATTGAAAGCCCGCATACGGATTCCGGTATTTCGAGATCTGCCTTTCTGAGCTGGCTGGGTATTGCCGCTGGCGGCGGCATCTTCGGCATCCTTCTTTATGGCTTCAGCAATAAATACCGCTACCAGGTGAAGCGGGTAAAACTGGCTTACAACAATCTTCCTGCGGCGTTTAAGAACCTTAAAATAGTGCAGGTGAGCGATATTCACAGTGGCAGCTTCACGAATAAGGAGGCTGTTTTGAAGGGCATACAGAAGATCATGGATCAGAAGCCCGATCTTATCCTTTTTACTGGTGACCTGGTAAACGACAAGGCATCTGAAATGAAGGACTATATGGATGTATTCAGCCGGCTTACGGCACCCCTGGGGGTTTATTCCGTACTGGGTAATCATGATTATGGCGACTATGTTAAATGGGAAAGCAGTGCTGCCAAAGCTGAAAACCTGGAAGCCCTCAAAGGTATTCATAAAGCGCTGGGCTGGCGTTTACTAATGAATGAACATGTATCGCTGGAACGGGGAAACGATAAGATTGCCCTTCTTGGAATCGAAAACTGGGGTGCCAAGGGGCGTTTTACCAAGTATGGTAAAATGACTGAAGCCTACCCGGGCTCGGAGCAATATCCATTTAAAATACTGTTAAGCCACGACCCCAGCCACTGGGATGCTGAAGTAAGAACCAATTATCCGGATATCGACCTGATGCTTTCGGGCCATACCCATGGTATGCAGTTTGGCTTTGAAATCCCTGGCTTTAAATGGAGCCCGGTTCAATACATGTACAAACAGTGGGGAGGGTTGTATGAAGAAGATAAGCAGAAGTTATATGTTAACCGCGGCTTCGGCTTTATTGGATATCCCGGACGAGTGGGTATTTTGCCGGAGATCACTCTTATTGAACTCGTATGATTTCTTTGGCATATATCTTGAATCTAAAAAGAAAATTAAGCTCTATGTATTTCAGGATCTTAGCGTTATTATTTGTCTTCTTCACGGGCTACAGCTCTGTTTTAGCACAAGTTCCTGGCTTGCAGTTCGGCATCAAGGGTGGCACGAACATCACTAAAATAGTTGATAAATCGTTTCAGGATGAATTCAGATATGGCTACCACTTGGGCGCATTTGCGGTGCTGAAAATAAGCAAGGACGTTCAGCTGCAACCTGAAGTGCTTTTTAACCAGTATAATACAAGAACCTCGAGTAGTTTTAAAGATGATGTCGCCAACCCTGATAATCTGAAAAACGTTACCCTCAATTATCTTTCCATTCCTGTACTACTCAATATAACTCCATCCAAATTATTCTCCTTCCAGGTAGGTCCGCAATTCGGGCAATTGATCAACAGAGATAATAATCTAGTAGCAAACGGAAAGAATGCCTTCCGGGAAGGTGATTTCAGTATGCTCGGCGGCCTGCAGATCAATATCGGCAATATCAAGATCAATGGCCGTTATATAATCGGTTTAAGCGATATCTCCGAACTTCCCGAGCAAAACAACTGGAAAAACCAGGGGTTTCAATTGAGCCTGGGATACCGGATATTATAATCCTAGCATAAATCCCTGCGACTTTCTGGCTTGTGTTTCCTGATGGCATTAAAGTTGACTATTATTGCATACTCCCTGAAATCCGCGATTTCTTAAGTATTTCAAGCAAGGGGTGTTATTTTGTCACAGAATACAACTTTAATGAATCAATCGAATAATCTATTTCTCCAATCGGAAGATGACACAGACTTTTTGCCTATTATTCCTTTAAACGAAAACGATGGTGACGATGGCCAGGAATTAATTATTCCTGAAGAACTGCCTGTACTGCCTTTGCGCAACACAGTGCTTTTTCCGGGTGTGGTGTTGCCTATAACGGTAGGGAGAGATAAAAGTATCAGGGCTGTCAACGAGGCTTACAGGTCGGATAAGCTGGTGGGCGTTCTGGCCCAGAGAGACAGTACGATAGAAGATCCAGTGGTAAGCGACCTGGAGGAGGTGGGCACGGTAGCAAAAATCGTTAAACTTATTAAAATGCCCGATGGCGGCACCACCGTAATTATACAGGGTAAGCGCCGTTTCAGGCTTTCATCCATTACTTCGGAGGAGCCGTTTTTTAAAGCAAGGGTGGTGCTGTTGAATGAGGAGGAAGCGCCGAAAGACCAGGATTTTGCTGCTTATGTAGCCAACATCAAAGAACTCGCCACGCAGATCATCCATCTCTCACCCAATCTTCCCTCGGAAGCATCCATTATTTTAAAGAATATAGAGAATCCTTCTTTCCTGATCCATTTTGTAAGCAGTAATTTAAGTACCGAGCTGGCAGACAAACAAAGGATCCTGGTGTTCGATCACATTAAGGAAAGAGCAGACCTGCTGATGCAACTGCTGCAACGGGAACTGCAGTTTGCCGAGCTTAAGAACAAGGTAACGAACAAAACCAGAACCGAGCTGGATAAACAGCAGCGGGAATACTTTTTACAGCAGCAGTTGAAAAGCATCAAAGACGAATTGGGTGGAGATCATAACGACAGGGAGATCAGGGAGATGAGCAAGAAGGCGGAAACGAAGATTTGGCCTGCCACTGCAAAGGAGATGTTCAAGAAGGGAATAGAGAAGCTGGAACGAATGCACCCTACTACGCCAGACTACTCCGTGGTGTACAACCACCTCGATCTCATGCTCGATCTTCCCTGGGAACATTATACGGAAGATAAGTACGATCTTAAAAGATCCAGGCAGGTGCTGGATGCCGACCATTACGGCATGCACAAAATAAAGGAAAGAATTATAGAGTACCTGGCTGTTCTTAAACTGAAAGGTGATATGAAGAGCCCGATCCTCTGCTTCGTAGGCCCTCCGGGCATCGGCAAAACCTCTCTAGGCAAAAGCATCGCCAATGCCATAGGCCGCAAGTATATCCGGCTTAGCCTGGGTGGCCTCCATGATGAAAGCGAGATCCGTGGCCACCGCAAAACATATATCGGCGCCATGCCGGGCAGGGTGCTTCAATCGATCCGTAAGGTGCAATCGTCAAACCCGGTAATGATCCTCGATGAAATCGACAAGGTTGGAAGCGACCATCGGGGTGATCCTTCGTCGGCACTGCTTGAAGTGCTTGACCCGGAGCAGAACAATAGCTTTTACGATAATTACCTGGAGCTGGAGTACGACCTGAGTAAAGTGCTGTTTATAGCTACTGCCAATAATATCGCCAACATTCAACCGGCTTTACGCGACAGGCTGGAAATCATCGATCTCAGCGGCTATGCCATCGAGGAAAAGTCGGAGATCGCAAAGCGCCATCTTATTCCCAAGCAGAAAGAAGCGCATGGACTAAAAACCATCGGTTTCAAAATCAGTGATAAGATCCTCGAAAAAGTTATACAGGACTACACCAGGGAAAGCGGGGTGCGGGAGCTTGACAGGCAGCTAGCGTCTATCATGCGTACGCAGGCGAAAGATTATGCGTTGAAGGGCAAGCTGAAAAGTGTGCTCACGCTTCAGGATATCGAGAGTATCCTGGGTAAGCCACGGTACTCCAATGAAATATATAAAACGTCTAATATGCCGGGGGTAGCCGTGGGCCTGGCCTGGACATATGTTGGTGGCGACATCCTTTTTATAGAAGCTGTTTTAAGTGAAGGAAAAGGCGAACTGAAACTCACTGGCAACCTCGGAAACGTAATGAAAGAAAGTGCCTCCACCGCGCTTACTTACCTGCATGCCAATGCCCGCAAGTGTGGCGTGGATCCGGAGCTTTTTGAGAAGAAGAATGTTCATATTCATGTGCCGGAAGGCGCTACGCCTAAAGATGGCCCCAGCGCAGGTATAACTATGCTATCTGCTCTTACTTCAGCGTTTACCGGGCGAAAAGTGAAACCTTACCTGGCTATGACGGGTGAGATAACACTCCGCGGCCAGGTGTTACCGGTAGGAGGTATTAAAGAAAAAGTACTGGCTGCCAAAAGGGCCGGATTAAAAGAGATCATCATGTGCTGGCAGAACGAGAAAGATGTTCAGGAAATAGATTCCAGCTACATCAAAGGACTCACTTTTCATTATGTAAGAACAATGCAGCAAGTGCTCGATCTGGCGCTTTTATAAAATGTTAAAAAGAAATTCAGTACAACCATTAGCGAAACAAAACCTTCTTTATCATGTTATTAATTATATAACGTTGCAACTTTAGACTACGAACTAAAGTTTAGTATAAAGAATTTTTCATGTTGGTTGTTTTAAGGGTTAAAGTATCCCCCATGTCTATGGGGGATTTTTTTTAATATACCCAAATACCATGAAGAAAATATGGTAGAACCGGCCCACCTTTGTTGCTCTTCTTTATCACATATCCTCACCCTTCTCCTGAATACGCTAATTATGGTATGATTGATATTATTATAGCCGATGATCACCCTCGTGTGCGGGAAGCCTGGCGCTTTATTCTGGATATGCAGAACGGAATGGCCGTGGTAGCCCTGTGCGGTAGCGGACAGGAAGTGCTGGATCGCTGCCATAAATCGCTTCCAGATTTGGTTCTGATGGATATCAACATGAGCCCCCTGTCGGGTTTTGAAACTACCCGGCTATTATTGAAAAACTTTCCTACATTAAAGATCATTGGCATATCCATCCACGCCGAGCCTTCATATGCTCAGCAAATGCTTAGAATTGGCGGAAAAGGATTCATTACCAAAAGTTCCTCTGCTGAAGAAATGGTTGCCGGCATCAGCGAAGCCATGGCAGGCAATACCTACATATGCCGGGAAGTGCGCTCCCGGATGCACCCTGAATAATTTTTACAACTCCACCTGAAGTCCGCGTAAAGTCCACGTTTAGTCCACCTTTACTACGCATCTGAGAGTAATTCCAGTTAGCGCTCCTTGTGTCCTCAGATTCGGGTTACGGGAAACCTTGGACATTCTGACAAAAGAGTCAATATAGGATCTCTAAGGGCTTTCTCAGGCAAATTCCTTTTCTTCCTTGAAGGCTTTTCTTGGTTTCAAGCCCAACAGTTGGAACATGGCGTTATCTTCTTCAAAGGCCGGGTTGGGTGTTGTAAGGAGTTTGTCGCCGGCAAAAATGGAGTTGGCGCCTGCCATAAAGCAGAGGGCCTGCTCGGCTATGCTCATTTCCGCCCTGCCTGCGCTGAGCCTTACCATCGTTTTAGGCATAATGATTCTTGCAGTGGCAATCATTCTTACCATATCCCATACATCTACTTTCGGATTATCCTGAAGCGGCGTTCCTTTTACTCTTACCAGTGCATTAATGGGCACGCTTTCAGGATGTGAGGGAAGGGTGGAAAGCGTATGTAGCATGGCTATGCGGTCCTCGTGTGTTTCTCCAAGCCCGATAATGCCTCCGCTGCATACGCTGATACCCGCTTTTCGAACATTGCCGAGGGTATTGAGGCGATCTTCGTAGGTGCGGGTAGTGATAATATCGGTATAATGTTCTTCAGAAGTATCCAGGTTATGATTGTATGCGTGCAGCCCCGCCTCATGGAGTTTCTGTGCCTGGCTTTCGGTAAGCATGCCCATGGTGCAGCAAACTTCCATACCCAGGCTGTTAACGCCCTTTACCATGTCCAGCACCCGGTCGAAGTCTTTATTGTCCCGAACCTCTCTCCACGCAGCACCCATGCAGAACCGGGTTGACCCTGCCTGCCTGGCTTTCTCCGCGTACGCGAGCACTTCTTCCTTTTTCATGAGCGACTGCACGTCGAGACCGGTATTATACCGGGCGGCCTGGGGGCAATAAGCACAATCTTCCGGGCAGCCGCCAGTTTTAATGGAAAGCAGGGTGCATACCTGCACTTCTGCCGTGTCTTGATATTGCCTGTGTGCGGTTGCTGCCTCATAGATCAGTTCCAGTAAAGGGGTATTGTATATTTCAGCGATCTCTTCTCTGGTGCGGTTATTTCTCAACATATCTCGTGGTTGATTTAAAACAAAAATATTGCTTAAAACGCGAAATCAGGCATTAAAATAACTCAGATTAGTATCCGGTGTAATGGATAATAATGTTTCGTATATCAGCTTCACCGTATTCTCGATATCGCCTTTATGAATCATTTCTACCGTTGTATGCATATAGCGTAGTGGCAGGGATATCAATACCGAAGGGCAGCCGTCGTTAGCATACGCGAAGGAGTCTGTATCGGTTCCGGTACTGCGGCTCAGCGCTCTCCACTGCACTGGAATCTCCTTTTGCGTAGCTATATCTTCCACAAAATGAAGGAGTTTATTATGAATGGCGGGGCCGTAAGCTAATGACGGACCCTTTGAGCAGGAGATTTCCCCCTCGGTTATTTTGTTCACCATGGGCGTAGTGGTATCGTGCGTTACATCGGTAATAATAGCCACATCGGGCTTCAGTCTCCTGGCTATCATTTCAGCGCCGCGCAAGCCTATTTCCTCCTGTACCGCGTTTACTACGTACAGGCAGTAGGGAAGTTTCTTCTTATTTTCTTTCAATAGCCTTGCCACTTCCGCAATCATAAAGCCTCCAGCCCTGTTGTCCATGGCTCTTCCGATATAATAGTCGTTAGCCAGTTCATCGAATCCATCGGCATACGTAACCACTGCGCCTATATGCACACCAAGGTCTTCCAGTTCTTTTTTACTTCTGGCACCACAATCGAGGAATAGATTATCTACACGCGGCTGCTGTTCCTTTGCGTCAGGGTTACCCAGGCGGGTGTGGATTGCCGGCCATCCGAATACTGCTTTTACCGGGCCTTTTTTCCCGTGAATGAACACACGTTGCGCAGGAGCTATCTGGTGATCTACACCACCGTTTCTTTTGAGATACATCAGCCCTTCCGGGGTTACATAGTTTACGAACCAGCTGATCTCGTCGGCATGGGCTTCTATCACTACTTTAAAAGGAGCTTTACCATTGATAATACCCACTGCGCTGCCGTAAGGGTCAGTTATAAAGCTGTCTACATAAGGTTTCAGGTATTCCATCCACAACTTCTGCCCGCTGCTTTCAAAGCCAACCGGGGAGGGGTTGTTAATATAGTTCCGGAAAAAATGCATTGATTTATCCGTAAAAATGCCCGGGGCTGCTACTTCCTGCTTTGCTTGTTTTGCCATATTTGCTCTTTAGGGGGTCAAAAATAGTATATTAATTGTATCAGGGGCGAAAGCATTATCAACCCGTCGAGCGCGAAATAGTAAATATAATCGGAGAAGTTCTTTTTCGCAACCGGATACAGCCATACCAGCATGGCAGCTGGAAGTAGCTGGGAAAACAATATATAGGCCGGGAAATGATAAAGATATAAAGCCCCGGTGCCAACGGTAAAAAGGGTGATGGAAAGATAGAAGAGTGCATCGATGCCTTGTTCACTAAAATAGGTGATCATGCTTTTGATGCCCTGCTTTTTGTCATGGACCCTGTCTCTATAGTCGAAAACGATACAGATGGCATACAAGAAGAAGAAGCGATTGACGCAAAACAAAATGCTTCTTGGTTCTAAAGGTTGTTCACTAAGAAGAAAAGGAATAAAAGTGGTGGTGTACATCCATACAAAAGCCAGGTAAATGGTTTTCCCTATTGCGATGCGCCGCAGAAAGATGAACGGTTGATAGGATAATTTAGGCGCGGAATAAAGGAACGTGAGCAAGGCTGCACCTGCAAGCCATACCCAATGCTCGCTGAAATAAAAGAAATACCAGGCAGCGCCTGCTGCCCCGGCCAGGAATAGCAGGATATGCAAATGCCGGTGTTGCTGCGTCCAGCTTATACGCCTATTTTCTGCTGCTGCTTCCCGAGTAAGGTACCAGTGAAAATTGTAGCTGCAGATGGTAGAAAAGAACACGAATAGTAAATACTGGTAACTATTGTACTGAAGGGTAAATAGTTGATTGGTCTGAAACGTGATCAATACACTGCAGACGCTTACATAAATACTGGAGAAAATCAGAAAATGGAAAGCCTTGCGCAGTAACTGCATCATATAAGCTTTACGCCTGAACTATAAAGCTTTTATCTTCTTGTGATAACGATATCCTCTACGTCTAGTGTATCGCTTACATTACTGGCGTTATCCTTCAACACAAATCTCATGGTGAGTGAATCATTTTCAATAGGAGCATCAGATGCAACCAGATCCCGATTTGCCATAATCAGTTCTATTACGCCAGTACGTTTGTTGGGAGTTTCCGGAGGAAGTAAATAGTCTAACACCGGGCGCACCAGGGTAGCGGCCTCCCGCAGGTTATTACGCACCTTAAATACCAATATAGTATCGCCCGCAATGTCTCCTTCTTTGTCCGTATATTCCAGCTCGATTTTTAATGTACCGTTAAGCGGAACAGTTTTTTCACCGATCGACTTTAATTCCAGTGTAGGTTTTGATTGAAACTTATCTTTGCTGCAGGCAACAATGAAGATGATAAGGGCTATCGATCCTATGATTTTCGCTTTCATAATAGATTATTATAACAAATTTAACGGTTGCGGGAGTATTTACCTAACATGAAACGTGAATTGATTCATAAAATTTTCAATCCGGACGGGGCAATCACGGAGGCAGATGTGCTCGAAGTATTTCGTTTCCAGTACGAGAACAATTTTATCTACAAGGCATTCACCGACTCGTTAGGTATAGTGCCGGAATATGTAAATGCCAGTAGGGATATTCCCTTTTTGCCGGTAAGTTTCTTTAAAACCCACCGGGTTGCTACAACCAGCTTCCAGGAGGAATCTGTATTCGAGAGTAGCGGCACTACCGGTTCCGTTAATAGCCGGCATTTTATCAGATCCCTTGCCGTGTATAAGCAAAGCTACACCAAATGCTTCCGGCAGTTTTACGGCCCGCCGGAGGAGTGGTGCATTATCGGCTTATTACCTTCTTACCTGGAGCGGAGCAATTCCTCGCTGGTGGTGATGGTAAACGACTGGATCGCAATGAGTGCACATCCCGAAAGCGGGTTCTATTTAAACGAATACGCAAAACTAAAGGAAACCCTGGAGCTGCTGGAGCAGTCAAAGCAAAAAACACTGCTGATCGGCGTCAGCTTTGCCTTACTTGACTTTGCCGAAAAGTACCCCCTGGCGCTACAAAGCACCATCATCATGGAAACGGGGGGTATGAAGGGCCGTCGCCAGGAAATGATCCGGGAGGAACTGCATGCTGTTTTGAAAGAACAGTTGCAGGTAGATGCTATCCATTCGGAGTACGGCATGACGGAATTACTTTCCCAGGCTTATTCCCGGGGGAGCGGGCTGTTTTTCTGTCCACCCTGGATGAAGATATTGTTAAGAGAAGAAGATGACCCCCTTCACATAACGGGTGCTGCCGAAGTAACTGCTACCCGCCCGGCCTCTGGCTTAATTAATGTGATAGATCTCGCCAATCTCTATTCCTGCTCTTTCATAGCTACAGATGACGCGGGTCGTTTATATGATAACGGAAGTTTTGAAGTAGTGGGAAGAAGAGATAACAGCGACCTGAGAGGCTGTAGTCTGATGGTTCTTTAACAATATGTATTCATTGGCTCAAGAGATTGTATGAGATAAAGGAGCGGTAAATGGCAAAACCTTCGGTGCTGATTTCTTTTTCAATAACTTAGCCGGGCAAAAAGACCGATATGAAAAAGAAGTTGATTTTTGTGGTAGTTGTTATTATTGGCGTAATGAGCGTGTTTATGACTGGTAGAAAGCCCTTGCGTGTTGTTTTCTTTGGAGATTCCATTACCCAGGCCGGCGTTGATAAAGGAGGATATATCGATCTTATTCAGAATGCCATTAACGCGAAAGGCCTCCAGAACCAGTACGAATTGATAGGGGCTGGAATAAGCGGCAACAAGGTGTATGATCTTTACTTGCGAATGGAGGATGACGTGATAGCAAAACAACCCGATATCGTATTTATTTACGTGGGCATTAACGACGTATGGCATAAAACTTCCAGCGGAACGGGAACCGACCCCGATAAGTTCGTAAAGTTCTATAATGCCATTATAAAGAAGCTGAAAGATAGAAAGATAAGGGTCATTCTTTGTACACCTTCCGTAATTGGAGAAAAGCACGATGCTTCCAACCCTCAGGACGGCGACCTGAACGCTTATGCTACTACGATACGGGAGATTGCGGCTATAACCAGTTGCGAACTGGTAGATCTTCGAAAAGGCTTTCAGGAATACGAGCTGAAGAACAACAGCCGCAACGCTGAAAAGGGAATACTTACAAGAGATCGGGTGCATCTGAACGGAGCAGGCAATCAACTGGTAGCAGACTTGATGATGCCTTTGCTAATGAAATGACCGATAAACCAATAGACTATGAAGGGTAAACGGAGTTTGGTTTTTTATTTAGCTATAATCGCTGTTTTCGGCACAGCTATTTATACGGTACTGCTGCAGGGGAAGATCCTCCAGCAAAGCAGTGACAAGCATGCCCGGGTTGCCGCTTCACGCCCATCCCTCGATACGAGTTTCCACTCCTTCAAGCAAGCTTTCTCCGGTAATCTAACCCATCCGCTCGCCATACTGATACTCCAGATCATTGCGATCGTACTGGTTGCACGTTTGTTCGGCTTCCTGTTTAATAAAATAGGGCAACCCACTGTTATAGGCGAAATAGTGGCGGGTATAGTGCTAGGGCCTTCCGTTGTAGGGATCTTTTTACCTGAGGTATCGCATTTCCTGTTCCCGGCGCCCTCATTGCCCAATCTCCAGTTTCTCAGCCAGGTAGGGTTGATACTTTTCATGTTTGTAATCGGGATGGAACTCGATCTGGATGTAATGAAAAAGCAGGCGCACGGGGCAATCGTTATCAGTCATGCCAGTATCATTATTCCTTACACGATGGGCATGGTGCTTGCTTACTTTCTGTACACCAGGTTTGCCCCGGCCAATATTTCATTTATCTCTTTTGCACTATTTATGGGCATCGCCATGAGTATTACCGCCTTTCCCGTGCTCGCGAGGATCATTCAGGAACGGGGGCTCACCAAATCTCCCCTGGGCATACTCGCCATAACCTGCGCCGCTGCCGACGATATTACCGCCTGGTGCCTGCTTGCAGTAGTAATTGCTATTGTGAAAGCGGGAGCATTAGTGAGCGCTCTATTCACCATAAGCCTGGCCATTGCTTATGTATTCCTGATGCTGCTGGTGGTAAAGCCGTTTCTGGAACGCCTGGGGAATATCTATGCAAACCGGGAAATGGTAAGCAAGCCTGTTATGGCAATCGTCTTTATTGTATTGCTGCTTTCTTCCTATTGCACCGAGATAATCGGCATCCATGCTTTATTTGGAGCCTTTCTTGCCGGTGTAGTAATGCCTTCCAACCTTAAGTTCCGAAGGATACTAGTAGATAAAGTAGAAGATGTAAGCGTAGTACTGCTGCTACCCCTGTTCTTCGTATTTACCGGGCTGCGTACGCAGATCGGGTTGCTTACTGAAGGGCATTTATGGCTCACCTGCGGCTGGGTAATACTGGTGGCTGTAGCCGGAAAGTTCGGGGGCAGTACCCTTGCAGCCAGGGTGGTGGGGCAGAGCTGGAAAGACAGCTTATCTATCGGTGCCCTTATGAATACAAGGGGACTAATGGAACTTATCGTACTCAATATAGGGTACGACCTGGGCATCCTGTCGCCCCAGGTATTCGCCATGATGGTACTGATGGCGCTTCTTACCACTTTTATGACCGGCCCTGCTTTAGACTTCATCAACTGGCTGATGCCCGATAAAAATGCTGCGGATGCCGGCAAACGTAAGAAAACTTACCGCCTGCTGCTTTCTTTCGGTTCGGCACAAACGGGAGGAAAAATGCTTGCTCTTGCCAACCAGATGTTTGGGCGGGAAATACTTAATAACAATCTTACAGCTATCAACCTAACGTATAATGCCGATATCACGCCATTGCAGATACAGGAGTTCGAGAAAAAGAGTTTTAAAGAGATCAATGCAGAAGCAGAAAGGCTGAATATCAGGATCGAAACCCGCTACAAGCCGGTGAAAGATATTCAGAGGGCGATACTCAGGATCACCAACAAGGAAGCGTACGATTTTCTTCTGGTAGATGCCGGCAAGTCGCTGTTCAAGGGCACATTCATCGGCAATATCCTGGAAGCGACCAAGCTACTCTATCCAGAGAATCTTTTCGAGACGCTTGTGGGGAATAAAAAACTACTCCCTCAATTGATGCCGGTAGATGATATGATGGATGAAAAGGCAAAGCGCTTTATAGAAGACGCGCAGTGCGGCGTAGGGGTTTTTATAGACAGGGATTTTAAAAACGCGCAGCGTTTACTGGTACTACTGCTGGAAGACGAAGATCAACATCTGTTAGGGTATTCGCAGCAGTTCGAGGAGCATTATCAGTCGCAAGTGGTAACATCTACCGTTGCCGATAAAGAGCAGCTTTCCGCTTTCGACCTGCTGCTAATCAGTAATAAAAGCTGGGGGAAAGCCGTATACAAGAAATGCCCTTGGCTGGAGCATATTCCTTCCACACTCATTATAAAGCATGCCGATCAAAATGGTTTTCTGTAAAAAAAATACGATCTTGCTTCCATGAACA
>JACMJX010000262.1 GCA_014380425.1 Chitinophagaceae bacterium
ACGCGTAATACTTGAATCATTTAAGGGTATTACATTTGAAAGTCACGAAATCTATTGCTATGCTAAGGAAAATTCTACACACCGCTTTGTCATTGGTACTCATACAGTTTTTATCTGCACAAATACCTCCGCAGATCAACACTATCTGGCAATACCAGATCCCCGATACAATAAACAACCCTTATATAAAATCTGATAAGTTCCGTCTTTTACCGGATTCATCCATCGTTTTTTTAACGACAACCTATAAGAGTTCTTCATTTTTCCTTCGCGAGCAGGAGGATGCGTACTACTTCTCTAAAATCAGCTCCGATGGCAGTTTACTGTTAAACAGAAAGAAGGTTCTATTTCCCTCTGCATCATTCAAGCTGATTAATTTTGATATTACCGCTGACGGAGGGTTGATTGTGCTGGCGAGGGAAGTACTGAATCAATGGGATGACAGTGCTTATCTTGTAAGGTATGACCGGAATCTAAATGTGGTTTGGCAAAAAAATATCTTTAACGGGAATACTCCTTCCGTAATTTATGTTGCTGCACCTAGTGAAGTGACAGCATTGGATAACGGCAAAATTATCGTGCATTATAACAGGAGTCTTCCTATCCGGTCATTCGGGGCCAGTGCAGCTGAAATAGTAGGCTTTGCCGACAACGGGGATTCGCTTTACCGGTTAACGGTGCTAAACAATATTGAAAAAGTTCTGAAAGGATCGGGTAACACTTTTATCACTAAAGAAAAGGTTTTCTTCAGTGATATAAGGCCTGATTATTTGAGAAGCTCCTTTGATGGCAGCATAGTAAAAGACGTTTCTACTATCTCCATCAGCCATCCTTCTTTTATAAGATTTCTTCCTTATAAAGATTTTCTGAATCTTAAATATCAAGGGTTCTCCGGTTCCATCGATGGCCCTTTCAATTTTTCACTGGAGATACTGGATAGCACACTGAGTAGCCTGGGAGCGATCCAGTACAACAATATAACACTGTTCAAGTATTGGGAAGTAGCGCTTGTTAAAGACCAGAATGCCGGCCTTTACGCCAGCCAGAGCCTGGAAGAAAACGGATTTTCTCCGTACTTCGGGCCCTACGCCGGACCTGATTATTATGCACTTTGCCGTCTCGATTCCACGGGTAGAGAGTTATGGTCGTTTAAGTTGAATCATCCTTCAGCAAGCGCCGGTGGCAGGGTGGGCAATATTATGCCGCTAGCAGGGGATGATTTCGTGGTCCCCGTATTTTCGGATGCTGGTGTTCGGCTGTATCGCCTGCGTGCAAACTTTACAACACCTGGCGCGTTGGCGCTGAGGCGCACTGGTTTAGATGAAGAGCCTGAATTCCTGCAAGAGCAAACGCTTAAAGGAGTGAAACACTTCTCTGCTAAAGTGTTGAATAATCCTGCTACGGAGTATTTTACACTGGTAATAAAAAGCAGCAATGATGAAACAGTTACCGTGAGTATTACCGACCTTCAGGGCAAACTGATAGAAACAAAACAACGTATTGCTTCAAACGGTACGCTGCGAATTGGATATAATTACAGACCAGGGGTTTATTTGATACAGGTTGTTCAAAAAAGGCAAATCGAAACGTTGAAGGTGATTAAGCAATGATTGATTTTACTGCGTATCTTACCTCAAACTTACCAGTTAGGAAAAATACCGTTTTAGGGAGCTTAACCGTCAAATTTCTGCATCGCTTTTTGAACAGAGTCTGTTAGGCAATCAAAAACGCTTAACAGCGTTGAGAGAGTTACAACCCAATACAAACCAAGTATTTAAGGATAGCTATGCGCTGAAATGTTTGGGATTACCTGCTACACATAGCGAAGATGACCTACAAAGAGAACTGGAGACCTTGAAAGGCAACTAGATTCAGCAATCAAAAAGCACTATCCTTTCGCTTTTTTATTTACGGAGTAAAGAATCGTTTCTGATTTCTTATTTAAAATTTCTTATTGTGGAAATACCTTTTCCTAGTCATCGCGCATCGTATTATTTCGATATTAGTCGCCGTTTTTTTTATCAGCTCTTGGCAACGGAAGGTTTTGCTGGTGCGGTTGCGTAAGATGTTATAGCAGTTTAGTAAAGTTGTAGCAATACTTTACAATAACATGTATTACAGTGCCCTCTCTTTGCAGTTTGCCTTCTACCATTAATAGCCTCGATTAAAGGATTTCTTTTGAGTATGGTTAAATGAAGACGAAGTACGCTATTAACTGCGTTAAAATACCGGTGGACCGCTGAAGAATTATTTGATAAGTTAATACTATAAGGCGGCATTAAACCTTTGCTTCCCTCCTCAGTCTGATATTGCATAAATACCTCCACATGAAAACAACAAATTATGTTTCTTCGCTTGTAATATGCATGGCATTGGGCATGTATACATCGCAGGCGCAAAATGAACCGCAAAAAGACTCTACCGGCCTTCCGGGTGATCATTTCAGCCTGGCCGGGGCACTGGAAATGTTTAAAAAAGCCGGATCGCCGGAAGAATTCGAAAAACTGCTGAACCAGGAAGAGAATGGCGTTAATAACCTGGATCTTAACAACGACAGCGATATTGATTACGTAAAAGTGATCAATAAAAAGGATGGGGACGTACAACTCTTTATTTTACAGATTCCGGTATCTGCCTCGGAAAACCAGGACGTAGCTGTAATAGAACTGGAAAAAACAGGCACCGAAACAGCCGTTTTGCAAATAATAGGAGATGAAGATCTTTATGGAGATGAAACCATACTCGAACCGGATGATGCAGCCGCTTCTGAAACCACATTTTCAACTTTACCATCCCGCGGACCTTCCGCCGAAAACGGAGAATACAATACGTTCCATACCTCCGCAGGTATTATCGTGAATGTATGGGCATGGCCGGTTGTCCGGTTCGTATATGCCCCTTCTTATGGTGTATGGGTTAGTCCCTGGGGCTGGGGCCGCAGACCAGGATGGTGGCGTCCCTGGAGGCCCATTGGCTGGCGTGCATTTCACCCGATGCGTTACCGGTATCCCAACCGTTACGTGGTAGTGCATACCCACCGCGTGGTAAGAGCCAGACCCCTGTACAGGCCGGTAAGGGTTAGCTCGGTAACGGTTCGTACCCGCAACCAGGTTGCAGTGCGTAATTACCGGGCGGGCAGAACGGTTCAAAGTCGCACCGTGACCACCGCCAGCGGCCGCAAGGTGCAGGCTACCCGCAAAACCACCACGGTACAGGGAAGAAACGGAAGAAAAGCTACCCGAACTACTACCACCGTAAGAAAGAAACGGACATAAGCAACGGGATCACTAAAAAGCATTATTATTCATCAATCAAAAAAGAAATTATGAAATACAACAAATTAGCTATTATTTTCAGAAACGGGCTGTTCATTCTCCTGATGATAGCAGGCATCAGTTCATTTGCGCAGAAAAAAACACCGGAAGAAAGAGCGAGAATGGTTACCGATTCCATGAAGACAACGCTTACCCTCAGCGATGATCAGTACCAGAAGGCTTACAACGCTAATCTTTCGTTCATGAGCGGAGCAGCTTCCCT
>JACMJX010000263.1 GCA_014380425.1 Chitinophagaceae bacterium
GTACCAATATGGATTTTGCGGTTTCTTGCAAAAAAAACACCGCTCTCTTCTTAGCGGCTTAAGATGTAAACATCAAATGAGGACAGAATCTTTAACATTCACTAGATTTATAGCTGCAGTTGCCTTAGTGATGCATCATTTTGGGGGGAACCTTGAAGGTGTTAAAGGTACTCCATTGGGAAATCTTGTGGAGAAGGGCAATACACTGGTTAGTTTTTTTTTCGTATTAAGTGGGTTTATCCTGGTTGTTTCTTACAAGAACCGGCAAGTGGCGCAAAAGGAAAATGTGGTTAATAGAAAAGAATTCTACATTAATAGAATTGCAAGAATATATCCTCTTTATCTATTTGCTCTTTTGTTATACCTGCTGCTTCCTATAAGTTTCAAAATCCCACAGGAAACTCCTTCTTTAGGTCAAACTTTCAGTAGTGTTCTTCTTATACAAGCCGTAATTCCGAAATGGGCAATGTCTTTAAATTATCCTGGCTGGTCTTTATCAGTAGAAGCTTTTTTCTATATTCTTTTCCCGTTTCTTTTCCCGTTAATTGCAGGAATGCGATCTCTAAAGATTATTACTGTTATCATAACCGTTTGGATACTGAATATAATAGCTTACAGCTGGATGATAAAAAACAATATAAACTATAATTTTAGACAGTACCATCCCTTGGTTCATGTCTCTACTTTTATCTTTGGTATGGGGTCTGCTGTTCTATTTTTGAGACACACGGATTTCCTGAAGCGAAAATCCATCATGTTACTGTTTTTAACGTTTTCGGGTGCGTTTTTAGCACTCTTTCTAATTTACACCTCACATCCAATTGCTGAATATCATCACAACGGCATGTTTGCCCCCGTATTTGCAACTGCAATTATATTACTTGCATCAGGAAGCACTTTTTTATCATCTTTTTTTTCTAAAAGGCCACTTATTTTTTTAGGAGAGATTAGTTACGGTATTTATATTCTTCAAGTACCAATTCTTTTCTGGTTAAAATACATGAATGAAACTTACCTGTTTCTGAATAAAACCATGCTTCTTTTGTTATATTTCGTTTGCTTAGTAAGCGTGTCTGTACTTACTTTTTATTATATTGAGGATCCCTTAAGGAAGTTATTTAGATTTCGATCAAAAGAAATGAGTAAAAGTACAAAATAGCGTTGCAAGGAAGGTGCATACATATTATTGACTCCGCTGATAAGATAAATTTTGGCTTGTGGAATACAATTTGTGTTGCTGCTGAGGACTTTTATAAAAAGGGGTGGATTACAGAAATATGGTATCCTAAAACAGCATTTGAGAGTGTGGAGTACGTTATCGCAGTTGAATTAAGTGATATATATATTACAGGCCTTCATGAACTTTTGAAAACAAGAAATCTTAACCCTGAAAGTAATATTATATTTACTCATGGTGCCTGGCGTTTCGCCACGAAATGGGGGGCCGCTCTAAAGAAATTAGGATTTAAATGGATGTACACACCTCACGGTATGCTTGAGCCATGGCCGTTGAAACATAAGTGGCTCAAGAAATTGATCTACTTGAACTTATTTGAACAGCGGATGGCTCGAACAGCTGATATCATTAGAGCGGTGTCATCGCCGGAGAAGAAGAACTTGGCCCGTTTTTTTCCTAAAGAGAAAATTCAGTTTATCGCAAATGGTATAAGGTTAGACGTGGTTAAACCTAATTTAATAATCGAAGATAATGTACGCAGGTATGTGTTTTTGTCAAGACTGCATAAGAAGAAAAACATTGTAACCCTAACAGAAGCATGGAAACAATCATCATTGGCTAATAACAGCTCCGCTGAACTATTGATTATAGGACCAGACGAAGGCGAATTGATTTTAATAAAAAATGTACTACAAGAGATTTTGAACATAAAGTATCTGGGAAGTATTTATGGTGATAGTAAGAACGAAATTCTTAGAAGAAGCATATTTTATGTCTTGCCATCTTTTAGTGAAGGCTTACCATCGTCTTTACTAGAGGCTATGGAAATTGGATTAATTCCGATCGTAACAATAGGATGTAATTTCCCCGAATTGTTCTCCCAAGACTTAGGGGTGGAAATAAAGACAGATGTCGATCATATAAGAAAGGTACTGGAGGCAACGTTTAAATGGGAGAAAGATAAGATCATTAAATATTCTATACGTGGAAGAAGTTATGTAAAAGAACACTTCTCCATCAAATCGCACACTGAGAAGGTATTGACATCTTTAAACCTTAATTGATGAATACTACTTCTCTTAATCATTACGACAATTCTTGGTTTAGGAAGCAAATTGGTGCTTCGCGAAGCAAACAATTCGCCTGGTATTTCACAAATATTCTTTTTTTTATGAATCCTCTAAATCCTAGTTCAGCACTCAAGATCCACATCTTGAAGATTTTTGGTTCAAAACTAGGTCAGGGAACAATCATTAAACCGGGAGTAAACATTAAATACCCGTGGAAACTTATAATAGGTGATCATTGTTGGATAGGAGAAAAGGTGTGGATTGATAATCTTGCGGTGGTGGAGATGGGTAACAATGTATGTATCTCCCAAGGCGCTATGCTCCTTACAGGCAATCACGATTACAAAAGCCCGAAGTTCGATCTTATAGTAAAGCCAATTCTACTTATGGACGGTGCTTGGGTGGGGGCCAAGGGATTGGTAGGCCCAGGAGTAACAATTGAATCGCATGCTGTACTGGCTGCCATGTCAGTGGCAAATAAAGACCTGTCTGCTTACACAATCTATCAGGGCAATCCTGCCATAGCGGTCAGGCAAAGAATTATAAGCAATTAATAACAAATGGCCCTAAAGATTTCAATAATAACGGTTTCCTGCAATTCTGCTAGCACGATCAGAGACACTCTCGAATGCGTTGCTGCCCAAAACTACCCATTTTTAGAGCATATTATTATCGATGGGGGATCGTCAGACAATACACTGGACATTATCAAGGAATTTGAACATGTAGCGCGCGTTGTTTCCGAAAAAGACAACGGATTGTATGACGCTATGAATAAGGGACTGAGTATTGCAAGCGGCGATATAATTGGTATTCTTAACTCTGATGATGTTTATACAGAAACAAGCGTACTTTCGAAAGTAGCCGCCATGTTTCAATCGAGTGGTGCGATGACAGTATACGGCGACCTTCAATACGTAAAGCAGGAAGATCCAAATAAAGTGATCCGCTACTGGAAATCAGGACCATATAAGATGTCTAGCTTCTACTATGGCTGGATGCCGCCTCATCCTGCTTTCTTTGTAAAGAAGGAAGTGTACGATAAAGTAGGCTATTTTAGTACAGGGCTTCGAAGTGCGGCGGATTATGAAATCATGCTTCGTATCTTAGTAAGGCATAAGTATTCCGCAGCTTACCTGCCGGAAGTATTAGTGAAAATGAGAATGGGTGGATTAAGCAATAATTCATTAATAAACCGGATAAAAGCCAATATTGAAGACCGAAAGGCCTGGAAGCTGAATGAAATGAATCCTTATTTTTTTACCCTCTATTTGAAACCTCTTAGGAAAACACTGCAGTTCCTAAAAAAATAACGCTCCCGTTTGCTTATTCCTCCCACTCTCATAGCCAAAAAACCAAAAATCGCCGTCATTGGCTTAGGGTACGTAGGTTTACCCGTCGCCCTGCATTTTGCGGAACACCTTTCAGTAATTGGATTTGATAGGAGCGAGGAGCGTGTGGAAGCTTTAAAAACAGGGATAGATCCAGCTAGAGAATTAGATGCCCTCGCCTTTAAGAACAGGAATGTTTTGTTCACCTCGAGCCCTGAGGTTTTAAAAGAAGCTCAGGTTTATATCGTAACCGTCCCCACTCCCGTTAATTCGTCCAAGGTGCCAGACCTAACTTTTCTTAAAAAGGCCTGCGTTACAATAGCGAGTGTTCTTAAGCAAGGCGATTATATCATTTTTGAATCGACCGTTTACCCTGGCTGTACTGAGGAAGAATGTATACCCCTCGTTGAACAGCTTTCAGGACTCAAGATGGGCGAAGACTTTAAAGCCGGTTATTCTCCCGAAAGAATCAACCCTGGCGATAAAAATCATTCTCTCTCCAATACTGTTAAAATCGTTTCAGGATGCGACGAAACGGCACTCGAAGAAATAGCCCGACTTTATGAACTTATAATTAAAGCCGGGGTACACCGGGCGCCTTCCATTAAAATAGCCGAAGCAGCCAAAATAGTCGAAAACGTGCAACGCGACCTTAACATCTCCCTGATGAACGAACTATCCGTCATCTTTGATAAAATGAGTATCAACACGCTCGATGTACTCGATGCCGCAGGAACAAAATGGAATTTCATGAAGTATTTCCCCGGATTGGTTGGCGGGCACTGTATAGGCGTGGACCCGTATTATCTTACTTACAAAGCCCAGCAACTCGGTTACAATTCAAAAGTGATAGCAGCCGGGCGTTCCGTAAATGATGAAATGCCACACTACATATCTAAGAAAGTAGTGCAGCACGTAATCAGGAACGTTGAAAATGTATCGCAAGCACGGGTACTTGTGCTTGGAGCTACATTTAAAGAGAACGTAAGCGATATCCGGAATTCAAAGGTGGCTGTTCTGGTTCGCGACCTGCTTGATTATTCCCTGGAGGTGGATTTTGTAGATGCTCATGCAAGTACCAAAGAGGTTAAGGATGAATACGGTCTGGATATTACGGATAAGATCAGCGGCACGTACGATGCCGTGATTCTTGCCGTAGCTCATGATATCTATACCAACTTCAGCACGGAATATCTCAACAGTATTACCAGAACAGGAGCCCTCTTTGCCGATCTGAAAGGGGTCTATAGGGGGAAAGTTTCCGGTATGAAATATTGGAGTCTTTAGAAATTTATTAATACTAATTTGCAATTTATATAGTTAATCCAAAAACAATAAACAATAGTATGAGTAAGGTTGCATTAGTTACGGGAATTACTGGCCAGGACGGGGCCTATCTTTCGGATCTTCTTCTAAGTAAAGGATATGTAGTGCATGGCATTAAGAGGAGAAGTTCTCTTTTTAATACGGACCGGATAGATCATCTTTACCAGGATCCGCACGAAACTAATGTCAGGTTTAAACTACATTACGGAGATCTGAACGATAGCACTAACCTCATTCGTATCATTCAGGAAGTGCAGCCAGATGAAATTTATAACCTTGGCGCTATGAGCCATGTAAAAGTAAGCTTCGATACCCCGGAATATACCGCGAATGCAGACGGTATAGGAACGCTGCGGATCCTGGAAGCCGTTCGCATACTCGGGCTCACAAAGAAAACCCGAATTTACCAGGCTTCCACTTCTGAATTGTACGGCCTCGTGCAGGAAGTGCCGCAAAAGGAAACAACGCCGTTTTACCCACGTTCTCCGTATGCAGTTGCCAAAATGTATGCTTACTGGATAACTGTTAATTACAGGGAAGCTTATGGAATGTTCGCCTGCAACGGCATCCTTTTCAACCACGAAAGCCCTCTGCGGGGTGAAACATTCGTAACCCGTAAAATTACACGGGCAGTAGCTAAAATAGCTATGTGCCTCCAGGATAAGCTTTATATGGGCAATATTGACGCAAGAAGAGACTGGGGGCATGCCAAAGATTACGTAGAAGCCATGTGGTTGATTCTTCAACAGGATAAACCGGAAGATTTTGTGATCGCTACAGGTGTTACAACAACTGTAAGAGATTTTATTAAAATGGCTTTTGCAGAAGTAGGTATAGACGTGGAGTTTAAAGGTGAGGGCGTTCATGAAAAAGCCTATGTCGTATCTTGTAGTATTCCTGAATACCATCTCAAATCGGGAACAGAGGTAATGGCGATAGACCCCCGCTATTTCCGGCCCACAGAAGTGGAACTATTGATCGGAGATCCTACAAAATCAAAAACACAGCTGGGCTGGAAACCGAAGTATGACCTCGCTGCATTGGTGAAGGAAATGGTTGCTGCCGATGTTGAACTATTTAAAAAGGAACGGCTGCTGAAAGAAGCTGGGTTCGCGGTGAAAAACCAATATGAATAAACAGCACCCCATAAGCCTACACGCTCTGGTCTCTTCGTGTAAAGTAAGAAAAGGAAGTTTAAAATACTTGTATGAACATTAATGACAAAATATATATAGCTGGCCACCGCGGAATGGTGGGTTCGGCTATTATGAGGAAACTGAAGCAGGAGGGGTTTACCAATTTTATAACGCGGGTGTCTTCTGAACTGGATCTGAGAAATCAGCAGCAAGTGGCCGCTTTTTTTGAAGCGGAAACGCCGGATTATGTATTTCTCGCTGCGGCAAGAGTAGGCGGAATTGTGGCTAATAACACGTTTAGAGCAGAGTTTTTGTACGATAATCTGATGATCGAGAGCAATGTTATTCATTCCGCATACCAGAATCAGGTGAAAAAGCTAATGTTCCTCGGCTCTTCTTGTATTTATCCTAAACTTGCGCCGCAGCCGCTGAAGGAGGAATATATGCTGACTGGTTCGCTGGAACATACTAACGAACCCTATGCCATCGCTAAAATAGCGGGGATAAAACTGTGCGATGCTTACCGGGCGCAATACGGGTGCAACTTCATTTCAGTGATGCCTACCAATCTTTATGGCCCCAATGATAATTATGACCTTAATAACTCCCATGTGCTGCCTGCAATGATCAGAAAATTTCATCAGGCTAAAATAGACAATGCTTCATCTGTAACAATATGGGGAACAGGAACGCCGAAACGCGAGTTTCTGCATGCCGATGACCTGGCAGACGCTTGTTACTATCTAATGCAGCATTACAATGAGGAAGGGCTCGTGAACATAGGTGTCGGTGCCGATATCTCCATCCAGGAACTGGCAGAACTGGTGGCACGAACAGTTGGTTATAAAGGGAAAATAGAAAACGATCTTTCTAAACCCGATGGAACTCCACGCAAACTTATGGATGTAAGTAAACTTAATAACAAAGGATGGAAAGCCAGAATTGGCCTGGAAGACGGTGTTGCAAGAGTTTATGAAGAATTCAGCGCGCGTGCGCAGCCGGTGAAAGGAATCTCCCATTAAAACGCCCTATGTTTACGTTCTTCAAAAGATCCAAGCCGGAAACAGCCAACTTTAGTATGCTGGCAACTGATATGCATTCGCATCTGCTTCCTGCAATCGATGATGGGTCTCCTGATCCGGAAACTTCACTGGAACTGATCCGCGGCCTGATTCATCTGGGATATAAGAAGTTCATCACTACCCCTCACGTAATGATGGATCTTTATAAGAATAATTCCACCACTATTGCCGAAGCCGCAGGTATTTTACAGCATCAATTAAATAAAGAGAAGTTAGACGTTGTAGTTCATCCGGCTGCCGAATACCTGATAGACGAGAACTTCGAGAACCTGCTATCTATAAAAGAACCACTCCTTACGCTCCACGAAAATTACGTTCTCGTAGAATTCTCCTTTGTAAGCGCTCCCCTTAAAGTACAGGAAATTCTTTTCGAATTGCAGATAGCCGGGTATAAACCCGTTCTTGCCCACCCGGAACGCTACTCCTACCTGCAACGTAATCGGGAAGTTTTCGATGACCTGAAAAATGCTGGTTGTCTTTTTCAACTCAATCTTCTTTCTCTTACCGATTATTACGGGAAAGGAGTAACCGAACTTGCTAATTATTTAATTGGCAAAGATTACTACAATCTCGCGGGTACCGATCTTCATCATAACCGCCATCTTGCTGGATTAACTAATTATGGCACTGCTTACAGAACAATTCTCCGACTTATTGACAGTGGAAAGCTGCTAAATTCTACATGGTAGGAAAATTGCATTCTTAGAAGTTCTCGCAAATACTCCTTTTTAACACATTGTTACCAACAAAAGAAGAATTATCAGTCTTAGATTGACGAACTTTGCTGGTGTAACTTTTAAAACAATCGAGCCATGTCATCAGTAGATTTTAATAAATTGCTGGTTAATAATTCAGAGTTTTTGAAACCCTTTGCCATTACCTTAACCAAAGATAATGATACTGCACAGGATCTCTATCAGGAAACCTTGTACCGTGCGCTGGTTAATAGTGATAAATATACCGTAGGCACAAATGTAAAAGCATGGTTATACACCATCATGCGGAACATTTTCATCAATAATTACCGCCGTAAAGCAAGGCAGAATACTATTTTCGATAGTACTCCCAATGATCTTCTTTTAAATCATAATCAGGCTGCAGTCGCAAATGCGGCGGAAGGTACATTGAAGCTGAAAGATATTCAGGCTGCAATTCATGCATTACCTGAGATTTTTAGAAACCCTTTTTTACTATACTTCGATGGTTATAAATACCATGAAATAGCAGATATGCTTAAAGAGCCTCTAGGGACCATTAAAAGCCGTATTCACTTTGCGCGAAAATTGCTCAAGGCAGAAATAGAAAGGTTCTAAATAGCAGAACCGGGTTCAATGGCTCTTTTCTGCCTTAAATAGTTAGCTCTCCGGAATTCGAAATCAGTTACATTCAATTCTGGAGGGCTTTTTTTGACCCTTACATTGCTGTTGTACAAAATAAATTGAAATTGCCTAAAGTAATTGTAATTGGTGCCGGCTTCGCAGGATTGTCTGCCGCATCTTTCATGGCGAAAGCAGGTTGGGAAGTTCAGGTGTTAGAGAAGCATTCTACAGCAGGAGGTCGCGCCCGGCAGTTGAAGATGGATGGTTTCGTATTCGATATGGGGCCAAGCTGGTACTGGATGCCGGATGTGTTTGAACGGTATTTTGCAAGTTTCGGGAAGAAGGTAAGCGACTACTACAGCCTAAAAAGGCTTGACCCCTCTTACCGGGTTTATTGGCCGGAAGGGCCAGTGGATATACCGGCTGATCTGGAATCTTTAAAGCAACTGTTCGAATCGATTGAAGCAGGGTCGGCTGCAAAGCTGGATCAGTTTCTTGCGGAAGCGGCTTTTAAATACAAAACCGGTATTCAGAAGCTGGTGTTTAAACCAGGCCAAAGCTATCTGGAATTTCTGGATGCTGAAGTAATTAAAGGTGTTTTTAAACTGGATGTGTTCAGTTCGATGAAAAAACACGTACACCGGTTTTTTAAAGATGCCAGGCTAAGAGAGCTCCTGGAATTTCCGGTGCTGTTTCTGGGTGCCCTGCCAGAAGATACTCCTGCGCTCTACAGCCTGATGAATTATGCAGATATCGTTGGCGGTACCTGGTATCCCAAAAATGGAATGTATAGTATAGTAGATGCAATGTACCAACTGGCGCTCGAGCTGGGAGTCGAATTCCATTTTGAAGAAGATGTGAACGAGATAAAAGTGGAAACTGCTTTGGTCAAAAGCATTACAACTAAAAAGGGCAACACGTTCCAGGCGGATGCGGTAATTGCCGCTGCCGATTATCACTTTGTTGAGCAACAATTATTGCCGGAAGTATATAGAACCTATACTAAAGAGTACTGGGAGAAAAGAATGATGGCGCCTTCCTGCCTGCTGTATTATGTGGGTCTGAATAAGCGGTTGACAAACATCA
>JACMJX010000264.1 GCA_014380425.1 Chitinophagaceae bacterium
AAAAGGCCCTTACCGATAGGAGAACCTACCGAAATTTTGCCCGATTTGAGATCTGCTTCTGTTTCGCCAACTATCTGGTAAGTAAAAGACTTTTTAGTGGCTATATTCGTAATAGTTACTTTAGACAGGATACTCACCTTACTTGTATCGATATCTTTCGAATCAAGTATCCTGGAATTGGCAAGTGCGCCTTCAAGCTGGTTGATCTTTGCTTCCAGAAGCCCCTGAGCCTCTTTAGCCGCGTCATACTCGGCATTTTCACGTAAATCCCCCTTTTCCCTGGCTTCCGCAATGGCTCTCGATGCCGCAGGACGCTCAACAGTCTTCATATGGTGTACCTCTGCTTTCAACTGCTCGAAAGCTTCTTTACTCAAGTAATTGATGCTCATAATTTCTTCATTTACAAATCTTCATAATAAACCCTGCGGTCAAAGAAAAAAAATACAACGCCCCGGAATTCCAAAGCGTTGCATGTGCTGCAAATATAACGATTATTTGAAAATAATGCTTTGCCCAGCCTGCTGGTTTATCCATTACAAGCCGAGCTTAACCAGAATAATTTCGGCCATTTTTAAAAAAGCCTCATGGCTGTACCCGGCTATATGGGGAGTGATAATTACGTTCGGCTGAGCCGATAGCCACTCAAGCTGTTCTTTTTCCTTTACCGTGTAGGTATCCAACTTCTCATTTTCCAGTACATCCAATCCTGCCCCTGCTATCCTTCCTTCCTTAATTGCTTCGATAAGAGCTTCGGTGTCATGTACTTTACCACGGCACGCATTGAAGAAAAAAGGCGTACGCTCCAGCGCCTGGAAAAATTGCCTGTTAGCTAAGCGAAAAGTATCTGGTGTAAGTGGAACATGTAAACTGATAATATCAGCTTCGCGGCTTATCTGGTGCAGACTTGCCTCTTTTACAAAATCGTCTGTAAATCCGGTCTTATACTTATCGTTCGCCAGCACCTTAACCTGAAAAGGCGTTAGCAACCGGCTAAAAGCCATTCCTGTATTTCCAAAACCTACTATTCCCACTGTTTTACCCGTAAGTTCCGTTCCCCTGTTCGCGTCTCTGATCCATTTACCGTCTTTTACCTGGGAAGCACTTAAAGCAATCTTGTTAAGAAGAACAAGCATAAGGCCTAGCACATGCTCTCCAACTGCATTGCGGTTCCCCTCCGGGCTGCTTTCGCATTGTATTCCTTTGCTTTCGGCGTAAGGCACATCTATCAACTCCATCCCGCTGCCCAGCCGGCCAATCCACTTGAGGCCCACACCTGCGTCGATAATAGCTTTATCTATCTTTAGCCTTGTCGTCACTATCAAACCTTCCGCATCTTTTACTTCCAACAGCAGTTCTTCATAAGTTATTTGCGGGGAATAGATAACCTCATAACCCCGCTCTTCAAGGCGATTCTTAAGGTACTCATGTACCCTTGCGGTAACGATCACTCGTTTCATAAGCTCAGTTCATTAAATGCGTAAGGGCTGCAAAGTCTTTCAGGCTCAACTGCTCCGCCCGCTTGTTAAAAATAGCGTCTTCTAGTAGCTCGGGTTTAAATAAACCCCTGACGCCATTGCGCAACGTTTTTCTCCGCTGATTAAAAGCAGTCTTTACCAAAAGTGCGAGCTTTTTTTCAGACTTGATATCCGGCTTATCTACTGCGGGCGTCAGGCGTATTACCGCGCTCTTTACAGCAGGGGGCGGGTTGAAAGCATTTTCATGTACTTCGAACAGATATTCTACATCGAAAAATGCCTGTAACAGCACTGAAGTAACGCCGTAAATTTTAGTTCCTTCCCTGGCCGCTATGCGCTGCGCTACTTCTTTTTGCAGCATCCCTACCACACACTGCACATCTTCCTTCCACTCCAGTATTTTAAAAAGAATTTCGGTAGAAACATTATAAGGAAAATTGCCAATGATAGAAAACGGCCCTTCAAACGGCTTTTCCAGGTGAAGAAAGTCATGGTTAATTACCTTACCCGCAATTGCAGGATATGTTTTAAGAAGATAGTCTACTTTCTCCTGATCCAGCTCCACCGCCTTGAACTCGATGTTTTTCAATTCCAGCAGGTATTTGGTAAGTGCGCCGCCGCCAGGGCCTACTTCGATTAAACGGGCGGGCGAGTGCGTCAGCACCGATTCTACAATTCTCCTGGAAATACTTTCATCAATTAGGAAATGCTGTCCGAGCGACTTTTTGAGCGTGTACATGTATTGCAAAAATAAGGCATCACGCGCCATCACACATCAGTGTTACTCACAAGTAATTCGTATTTTAGCATCCTAATAATTATATGATGAATTCTACGGAGCAACATAAACCCGTAATAGGCTTCTCTTGTGGCGACATTAACGGAATTGGATTGGAGCTGATTGTAAAAGCAGTTTCCGATACCCGCCTGCTTGACCTATGCACCCCCCTTATTTTCGCTTCAACCAAAGTAATAAATTACTTTAAAAAGAGTGTGCAGACCGAAGGTAGTTTTAACTTTCAGAGTGTGAAGGAATTGAACCGGATCACACCCAGACAAGTAAACGTATTTAATTGTTGGGAAGAGGATATTGCCGTTAATCCGGGTCAACTTACAGATCTTGGCGGAGAATATGCTATCAAATCGCTAACAGCGGCCGTTACCGCACTTAAAGAAAGAAGAATTCATGGATTGGTGACTGCCCCTATCCATAAAAAAAATACACAATCCCCTGGGTTTGATTTCACGGGCCATACCCCGTATCTTAAACACATGTTCGATGCCAAAGATGTACTTATGCTAATGGCCGCCGATAATATGCGGGTAGGCCTGGTAACAGAACATGTACCCCTGGCAGAAGCGGCAAAACAAGTTACCAAAGCAGCAATACTGTCTAAGCTTACTATATTAAAAGACAGCCTTATTAGGGACTTTGGCATAGACAAGCCCAAAATAGCCGTACTGGGCGTCAATCCCCATGCCGGCGATGACGGCCTGCTGGGAAAAGAGGAACAGGAAATCATAAAACCGGCAATCGCCGAATTCAAGCAGAAGAACAATGTAATATTAATAGGCCCCTTTAGTGCAGACGCTTTTTTTGCAAGAGGCATGCATGAAAAATTCGACGCCGTACTGGCTATGTATCACGACCAGGGATTAATTCCATTTAAATCACTTGCCCACGGCGAGGGCGTCAATTACACAGCTGGCCTTCCCGTAGTGCGAACCTCGCCTGACCACGGAACCGCTTTCGATATAGCCGGAAAGAACCAGGCAGATCATGCCTCTTTTGTAAACGCCATCTTTCAATGCATTGAAATCAGCCGTAAACGTGCCATCTATGCGGAGAATAATAGAAATCCACTTAAGAAAATGTCATCCGCCCTTCTTGCAAGAGTGGAAGATGAAAAAATTGAACTCGAATAAATACTATTACTCGCTCAATAGTGCCGGGCGCGGGGAGGTAGTATCTGTAAGATTCAACAATATCCGTATCTTATAACACGCTGTCAGCCAACCTATTATGGCAAACTTCTCAAGCTCATCTTAAAATAAACCCCGATTTGCTTTGATAAGCCAGATTTATTTCTAATTTTGTTCCATCATCACGAAGAAATAACAATCAGCTGCATCTTTACGCTGATTTTTCAAGCCAATTCCACTTAAAAAGCCGTTTCAAATCCCGTTACTCAATCAGTAACACGTCCAGTCTCCCCTATGACCAGCCCATAAATGGCAAATTACTTTTCTGATATACGGTCCATCCTTTAGAATTACCGCGACCAGCATAAATGGTCAGTGCTTAAACAGTATTATTAATTCTGAAACGTACCTTAATGAAACATTCTAACATTTCTCTTGCAGCGGTAATTGCTCTGGCTTTGATTCCTGGTTTTACGTTTGCTCAAACTTCAACTACTGATTTAGCCAACAGCTATAAAAATTATGAAGGTATTTATGAAATGCCGCCCGTAGCTGCAAATGATTATATAACAAGCAGTAATTCCCGCAACGTATCCGGTAATGTAGTTACCAACGACCACGATCCCAAAGGAAAAAATCTTACTGCTTATTTGGTAGAAGCATCTGCCGATGGCGAAATAACGCTTAACAAAAATGGTAATTTCAATTTTACCCCTTCAAGCAAATTCTACGGAACTAAAACAACATTCAGTTATAAAGTTTGCAATGGCTCGCTTTGTTCAGAAACAGCGGTAGTTACTATCAATTATCCCCCAGAAATGATGATACCTTGCATGCTCGTTGATTTTGGTGCCAATTATAATGACGGTAATGATGTAGTTCTTAATTGGACAACAAGCTTCGAGAACAATAACGACCGTTTCGAGATCGAGCGCAGCACAGACGGAACTAGCTTTGCTAAAGTAGGTACGGTTAAAGGAAACGGTACAACGAACGTAAAACAAAACTATAGTTTTACCAATAGCGTAAGCAGACAGGTTTCTTCTAAAAATGACCTATATTATCGCCTCAGACAAATCACCGGTGATAATCGTACCACTACTTCTAAAGCACTCATTGTAAGAGTATATAAAACAAAATCTCTCCAACTGGTGAGTGTTACTCCTAACCCCGCTATCAACGACATTAAAGTAAATGTACAGTTGAATGAAACATCTTTTATAGTATTGAAACTGATGAACAGTGCAGGTACGGAAGTGATGAGGAAATCGGTAAAGAGCAACGAGGGCTTAAATAGTTTTACAATGGAAGGAACAAGCAGCCTGGATAAAGGAGTGTATCTCCTGGAAATGATTGTAAACAGTAAAGAGAGAATGGTTGTTAAATTAATGAAAGATTAAAAGATAGTACGGGTTTCACTAGGTTAGTACAGCTCTTCCCACGGGAGGAGCTTTTTTTTAGTATTTAAACAATTAACGGGATCGATTCATATGCACAAAAAAGCCAGACTTTGAAAAGTCCGGCACTTGTTGATCGTACCCTTTAAATTCGTAAATAGTAACCTTTATAGTGAGGTATATAAATAGTAGTAAAGCACAAATATTAGTTGTCTTCACTAAAAATGCAAACTTTTAAACCAATAGTTACTAACAAAAGAAAGGCGGTCTGTTAATAAGACCGCCTTTCGTTGTCAGCATTGCTTTACAGCAATATTATCATTTATACTGAGGTGTTAGTTCCTTTGCAAGAGCTACCATTTTGTTAATACCGTCTTCCGGAAGATTCCCTTTTCTAAATTCATTCAGCAACTCTGGCATTCTGTTTTCAAGTTCGGTAAGAAAATGAGCTTCAAACTCTCTTACCTTTCTTACGGCCACTTCTCTCAGTAGCCCTTGCGTACCAAGATAAATGATCGCAACCTGCTTTTCTACAGGGAACGGAGAGTACTGTGCCTGCTTAAGAATTTCGACATTACGAGCACCTTTATCGATTACGTTCTTGGTAGCAGCATCCAGATCTCCTCCAAACTTGGAGAACGCTTCCAGTTCGCGGTACAGCGCCTGATCGAGCTTTAACGTACCCGAAACCTTCTTCATAGATTTGATCTGAGCATTACCTCCCACACGGCTAACGGAGATACCTACGTTGATCGCCGGGCGGATACCAGCATTGAAAAGATTACCCTCCAAAAAGATCTGACCGTCTGTAATCGAGATAACGTTTGTGGGGATATATGCAGAAACGTCGCCAGCCTGCGTTTCAATAATAGGCAAGGCAGTAAGAGAACCTCCGCCTTTTACAAGGTGCTTGATAGACGCAGGAAGATCATTCATGTTCTTTGCGATAGCATCATTTGCTATCACCTTTGCAGCCCTTTCCAGCAAGCGGCTATGCAGATAGAATACATCTCCAGGATATGCTTCACGGCCTGGTGGTCTTCTTAACAGCAAAGAAACTTCACGGTAAGCAACAGCCTGCTTCGAAAGATCATCGAAAATGATCAGGGCAGGTCTGCCGGTATCGCGGAAGAACTCTCCGATGGCGGCACCGGAAAACGGAGCATAGAACTGCTGCGGAGCGGGATCACTTGCAGAAGCGGCAACGATGGTTGTATAGGCCATGGCGCCGTTTTCTTCCAATGTGTTCATCACGCCCGCAATAGTTGAAGCCTTTTGACCGATAGCAACATATATACAGTAAACAGTCTTACCCTGCTTGTAGAATTCTTTCTGGTTGATAATCGTATCGATGCAGATGGCAGATTTACCCGTACCCCGGTCGCCGATAACCAGCTCCCGCTGTCCACGCCCGATGGGTATCATGGCATCAATCGCTTTAATACCTGTTTGCAATGGCTCCTTTACCGGTTCCCGGTAAATAACACCAGGGGCTTTGCGCTCTAGTGGCATCTCATAAAGCTCTCCTGCAATAGGGCCCTTTCCATCGATAGGCTCACCTAACATATTTATTACACGCCCAACAAGACCTTCCCCTACTTTAATGGAAGCGATATTGCCTGTACGCTTAACTTTTGCACCTTCTTTTATATCCCCCTGGTCACCAATTAATACAGCACCTACATTATCCTCTTCCAGGTTAAGAGCGATAGCTTTTACCCCATTTTCAAACTCCACCAGCTCTCCGGAACGAACGTTGTTGAGTCCATATATACGGGCGATGCCATCACCTACCTGCAGTACAGTTCCTACTTCTTCCAAATCAGCGCCAACGTTAAAATTGCTCAACTGCTGTCGCAGTATCGCTGATATTTCATCTGGTTTTACTTCAGCCATAATTTTATCTGTTTTTAAATACTTATTTATTGTAGCTAACAGTGCCCGGTAAATACATGCTTCAACTACTACGACATGCCTTAGCGGATCTGGTGTATATAGCTGTTATCCTGAAACTGCTTCTTTATATCCTTCAAATCTCGGAGAATACTGGCATCCACCAGATTGTTATTGAATTCCAGTACAAATCCACCTATCAGTCTTTCATTCACTACCGTCTCCAACTCTATATTCTGCATGGGCGTAGTGGAGCGTACTTTACTGATAATACTTTCTTTCAACTCCTCGCTAACGGCGTGAGCGGTAGAAAGCTTTATGCGGTGAATATTCTTAAGCTTGTTGTAATCGTCTATAAAAGCATCTACTACTTCTGGTAAAAAAGCCTCACGCCCTTTGTTGACCATCAGGCGATTGAATGTGCGGGTAAGATCACTTATCTTTCCATTAGTAACCGCCTCGAGTATCTGGCCCTTCTTATTGGCTTTTATGATGGGGCTCTTCAACAGGTTCACAAAATCCCGGCTGCTTTTACAAACAGCCTGCAGGTACTTCATATCCTCATACACTTCTTCCAGCAAATTCTTTTCTGTAGAAAGATCGATCAATGATTTGGCATACCTGCCTGCTAAACGTGGATTGTGCATATATTAATTCAGTTTTACGTCGTCGGCAAGTTGCTTGATATAATTCTCCTGTTCGGCCTTATCATTAAGTTCCCTGCGTAATACTTTCTCCGCCACTTCAATAACAAGATTACCTACCTGGTTTTTAACGTCAGTAATAGCTGCCATTTTCTGCTGCTGTATAGCGGCCTGTGCATCCGATAGAATTCTGTCGAATTCATCCCTGGCCCTTTCTTTCGCGTCGGCAATCATCTTGTCCCCAGTTTCCTTTGCTTCCTTGATCATCACGGCTCTCTCTTCACGTGCCTTGGCCATCAATGCCTCGTTTTCATTCTTTAGATCTACCATTTCGGCTTTAACCCTGTCAGCAGTAGCAAGTGCATCTGCAATACCCGTCTCCCTTTCTTTCAGTGAGCTTAAGATTGGCTTCCAGGCAAACTTCTTCAGTATCAGGAATACGATGATAAACGCAATCAGCGTCCACACCAGAAGACCGATCGAAGGTTGTAACAATTCCATAGTATAGTATTGATTTGAGAGTTTAAAATACTGCATCCTCCGCCCTTTGCTTTGGATGCAGTACGATTTTTACGTGCGCTGTACGCTTACTTAAGAACAGCCAGGATACCTGCAATTACGGCGAAAAGGGCAACACCCTCCACGAACGCAGCAGTCAGGATCATGTTTGCACGAATGTCGTTAGAAGCTTCCGGCTGACGGGCTATCGACTCCACGGCACCTTTACCGATCTGTCCGATACCAATACCAGCTCCGATCGTTGCCAAACCTGCACCAATTGCTCCACCTAGGTGAGACAATGAAAAGTTGGCCACTTCGGTTCCTGCCTGCAATAAAACGGTCATTAATGACATACTACTTGATTTTTATTTGTGAAAAAACGTTATCTGCTTATTATACTTCCAAAGCTATTTATACAATCACCCCATCATCATGATGATCAACATCGTCATGACTGCCCTCAAACGACTGCCCGATAAATACTGCCGTCAGGTTGGTAAAAATAAACGCCTGTATAAACGCAACCAGGATCTCGATCAGGTATATGAACACCGTGAACAACACGGAAACTGGAGAAAATCCCCAGCCTGCAGCTTTGGCCATACCACCAAAAATGAAGATCAGCATTACGAAACAGGTAATCACAATATGACCTGCTACCATATTGGCAAACAGACGTATTATAAGCGCGAATGGCTTGGTGAAAATCCCAAGGAATTCCACGGGTATCAAGATTAGCTTCACAAACCCCGGTACGGGTGGATTAAAAATATGTCCCCAGAAATGCCTGTTCGTACTAAATAGAATAACAATGAAAGAGATGATACCCAGCACCGCAGTAAAAGCGATATTACCGGTTACATTTGCCGACCCGGGCAGTAAACCAAACAGGTTATTTATCAGGATAAAAAAGAAGATAGTCAGCAGGAATGGCATATATTTCTCATATTTCCTTCCCAGGTTCGCTTTCCCTACTTCATCACGAATAAAAGTAACCACCGGCTCCACCGCGTTTTGAAGTCCGCTGGGAGCCTTGGCACTTCCTTGCTTTTTATACTTCGCAGCAATGGACGTCATGATCCATACCAGTATAATCAGGGAAAGGATCATTTGAACAACATTCTTGGTAATCGAAAAGTCGTACACCTTCACCGAGGCATCCCTATTTCCATTTTCATCTACTGCGGCAATATTATTTTTCTCTATTTGGTAACCTTCATGCGCTTTATGCCCGTGCTCGAACTTTGAAGAAGAAAACACGGAAAGCCCGCGTTGTGGAGCGTATAAGATAACAGGTAAAGGAATAGAAACAGGATGACCCTTCCAGTCGAAGAAGTGAAAATCATGACTGTCGCTGATATGATCCATAATCAATTCGCCGGGGTTGAACTTGCCCGGATCCTCCGTTTGGTCATGTCCGCTCTTGGTGGCATCATGCAGGCCTTCATGCGGAACACCTTCATGTTCCTGCGCAGAAACATTCGCTGAAAAAGACAGCATAATTACGCTGAAAACCGCCACCAGCAAAGATCTTACACTGTAAAAGTTCATATCTGCTCTGAAATTTGCGGCAAAGATAAGGACGGAGGGGGTAAAAAAGAAAAAGAGTTGAGAATAAGGTAGTTAAAAAGAGAATGAAGCGCTCTCCAGAACTTCAGAATTTCCTCGTCGAATATATCCACAAAACTTTATTTTTTTATGTACGGCTTGTGCGAGACAACAGCTTTTTGCATTAACTGGCGGATTTTATACAACCGGGTAGTCATTTCGAACCGCTCCTTGTAGGACCGTTTAAGTCCTTCCCGGAGAAGATCGATTTCAGCCTTCTCGTAATCAGGCTGCGGCTCATTTATAGCGTTTTTTAATTCAGACATTAACCTGTTGTTTTTCGAACTGCATTTCATGTAATTTAGCATAAAATCCCCCTTTCTGCAACAATTCTTCGTGTGCCCCGATCTCTTTTATTTCGCCCTTATCTAACACTATGATCTTGTTTGCTTTACGTATGGTAGACAACCGGTGGGCTATTACGATTGAAGTTCTGCCGGTAATGATAGTATCGATGGCATGCTGTATCAGCAACTCACTTCCGGTATCGATACTGGATGTAGCTTCATCCAATATTAGAATTGCCGGATCGTACAACAGCGCTCTTATAAAAGACAGCAACTGCCGCTGCCCGAGAGACAACGTATTTCCCCGCTCCATTACATTGTAATCGTAATTACCGGGAAGCTTCATGATGAAATCATGCACCCCGATTAGTTTCGCAGCTTCTATTACCTTCTCCCGGCTGATTTCGGGGTTGCGAAGGGTAATATTATCCAGCACGGAGCCTGAAAAAAGAAACACATCCTGAAGCACCACGCCTATCCTGCTCCGCAGTACATCCAGCTTGTAATCTTCTACTTTCACTTCATCGATCCGGATTTCGCCCTGCTGTATCTGGTACAACCGGTTCATCAAACTGATAATGGAGGTTTTACCACTTCCGGTATGCCCCACGATCGCAACAGTTTCCCCCGGGTTCACGGTAAAGGAAATATCCCTCAGCACGTACCGGTCGCCCGTATAGGCAAACCATACTTTATCAAATTCGATCTTACCCTTCACTTGCAGCGGCGCATAGCTTCCCTCAGATTTAATATAATCATCGTTGTCCAGCACTTTAAACACCCGTTCGCTCGAAATCATTCCCATCTGCAACACGTTGAACTTATCTGCAATAAACCGCAATGGACGAAACAACAAGTTAAGATAAAGGATAAATGCGACCACCTTACCGGTCATCTCCACCGCCTGCTCCCTTGGAAGGCTCAATGCCTGGGTAGCCCCAAACCATACCAGTAATGCTGTAGACACCGCCAGGATGATCTCTACCACAGGAAAGAAGACGGAATAGGCAAAAATGGAATTGATGTTCGCATTGCGGTGTTCCTTATTGATCTTTTTAAATTTGGCGAATTCCCTGTCTTCCGCCGCAAAAGCCTGCACGATGGCCATACCGGTAATATGCTCCTGCACAAAGGCGTTCAGATGGGCAACGGCATTGCGCACCCGGATAAAGGATTTATTAACGCTTTCCTTGAAAAAATACGTGGCTATTATCAATATAGGGAACGGAGCAATGCTAACCAGCGTAAGCTTCCAGTCTACATAAAACATGAACCCCAGGATAGAAAAAATAGAGAGAAGATCGGCAATGATAGGGATCAGCCCATCTGAAAATACATCATTTACTGACTCGATATCATTGATAGTACGGGTAGTAAGGGTTCCGATGGGTGTGCGGTCGAACTGAGATAAATTCAGCCCCAGCACTTTGTTATAAACCGTTACCCGCAAATCCTTTACCACCGACTGCCCAAGCCAGGCCGTATAAAAGGAAAACAGGAAACGCAGAAAGCTCTCCAGTATCAGAAACACGATCTGGAAAACAGTTATAAAGAGGATGATACGAATCAGGTTGGTACCGATGGTATCGGCCAGCAGATGATTGAGCCATCCCGGAGCCGCTTGCTCGCGCGCGCCAATGCCCCTGTTGATGGTAATCTGAATCAGCCAGGGCCGTACCGGAGCCATAACCGCTAGTAATAGCGACAGAAAGATCGAAAGGTAAAACCTGCTTTTATAGGGAGAAACAAATTGGAAGACTCTTTTTAACAAGGAGAAATCAAAGATGGTTCTTTTCTTAATTTCCTGCGACATAAGGTGCAAAGATACAAGGACATTTATATTGAAACCTGGTTTTTACCCCTGTTCTTCCATAGCTTTTCGGTATGCTTTTATAAAAATCACCCCAGGTTTTTATACGGAGGTACGTAATCATCGAATAACTCCTTGGAGTCTCCCTTAAATTCCTTGCTGAGTTCCCGCCACATCGGTATCCAGTCGATATTCTTCCCGTTCCTCAAATCGTTGTTGATCGCCTGAAGAATGGGCTCGTTGACCGTTTTGGTTCCAACCTGCTTGGAAGAAATAATATGAGCATCCGGGCTGATAGTAAGCACTTCATTCATGTTATTGTAACCACCACAGGAGCCCAGTATTACAATCCTGGCCGTCGGCTGAATCTGTGCCAGGCTGTACTTGACGTGATAGCTGTGCCCCCTGTGAATGAAAATTGTCGGGGAAATGCCTTTGGACTCCAGGTATTGTGCCAGTTTAGCCTGCGCCGCCGCATCAGGATCGTCATCACCCAGTAAGGGTTTATTCGCGAAGATCCATACCGGCTTGCCCTTGGTAGATTTTATGGAAACCCAGTCGGGATTTTCGGCAATCGACCATTCCGCCCTGCCACGGAACATCGCCATAAAGTTGGCAAACGAGTTTTGTCCGTCCTTATCGTCATCTCCGTAAAAAAAGAGCTGCTGCACCACGCGACCGGTATCGTCTTTTAAAGTATTATAATCCACGGAGTAAATCGGCGGAATGCCAAGTACCGCAGAAAGATTGGTTTTCCGGGAAGTATCTGCCGACTCGAACAAAGTCCGCTCGAGCTGGTAGATCACTTTACCATTCTTATCTCCCATTTTCTCGCATCTCTCATAGTTCCACACAGCCTCATTAAGCATAAAGGCAGCCAGTTCTTTATTTTTCTCGAATATACTGCTGTAAGAATCGGCAACGTCCACGGCGTCTTCTACATTATCCTCTGTAGTGGTCTTTTCGAGCCCTATCATAAATGCCTTCATCAGGGAAGCTGAGCTTTCCTGCGTCATGGATTTTAGTACGAAGTCGAGCGTATTGTAAGCGGCGGCCATTTTTATGAACTTGCGGAAATAGTCGCCGTTTACACTCATCAGCAGGCTATCCGTTCTTGGCGCTGCCATTTTCTGGTACATCCTGGGAAATACGCCCCTGGTATAGCTGGACGTATATATCTCATCTTCCCCCAGCACGGCCAGGTAATAAAGCTCCTGTGCCGTAAGTGGCTCCAGGCATTTGAAGCGCACGGCGTCTGTGGCAGTGTGCAGGCCGTTGATCTGGCTGATGAACACGTCCTTGGCTTTCTTGGCCATCATGGCTGTTAGTGCCCGCATTTCCAGCGGTGTATCGCGTGCCAGCAACCTTCCCGCATAGTTGATCCTGGTTTTTACCATTAACCGGTAATAGCTGAGCCCATCGTCTTTTACCTTATCGATATCCTCGAAGCTGATCTTGTTAGAAAGAACCATATCGATAAACGGAAAATACAGCATACCGCTTTTACTTCTGGCCATTTTTGCCAGGGTAGCTATAAAGGGATCCTGATGTGCGCGTATCCTGGTACCCAGCCGGTCGTTTGGAGCGGCATAGTTGTAAAATGTGCGGGGATCGCGGTGAGCAGCTACCTTTAGTAAGCTGTCTGCCATCGGAAGATCGGGATTCGTACGTAGCCTGGGAAGAATCTGGTCGGGGTGAAGGCCCAGGTACTTATTTACAAGGAGCAACCTGGATGGCTGCACGCCTTTGTTCTCCGGAAACTTGAAGCATTCAACCAGTATCATCCCCACTCCATAACTGTATTTTTCTATCACAGGTTCAATACTCTCTTTTTTCCGGTCTAGCTGCATGGCTTCCATGTAAGCCTCCATTAAGGCAGGTGCCAGTGTAGGCGGGTAATCTTTTTTGCGGTAATGATCGTTGAAGCCACTTATCAGATATTCCAATCCACGCAGGTATTTCACTTTTTCATTATCAGCAAGTGTAGTATCCGTCTCTATAGATTTTTGAAGCTCGTCTACTCCTTTCACCAGGGAATACTCCAGCTGCAGATTGACGGTTTCGTCGCCTGCAATACGGAACGTATCTGCTCTAGCGCCCATTTTAAACAATCTTTTCTGCTGCGCATCTATCTTGTCGTGGAAAAGTACCCTGCTTCTCGCAATTGTATAAGGAGAAGAGGTGCCCGTTTGTGCAATACATATCTCACTGAATAAGCACAAAATAACCGCCGTAAATAAGAAAGCGTACAATTTATTCATCGTTATAAAGTTCGTAAAAAAATACTAACTGGCCATAGAATACAGCGGGCTTCCCGAATATCGTTCCAGTTTTAACAACGCTGTAGTAATGCAATAGTCGTGCAAAATTTACACTCCGGTCAATGATTCTTAGCAGGTTAATGAATAGTTATTGATGTTACTAAATTGTAAACTCCCCCGCTAAACTCCTTATCTGAAGCATATTTGGGCTAGGTTTGCGTAAATAAATTGTTAAATGGACAGTAAAGGCAAGAAAATCCTAATAGCCGACGACGAGCCTGACATTTTAGAGATTATTAGCTACAATCTTGTGGCGGGAGGATATGAAGTTTTCACGGCAAAAGACGGAGATGAGGCCTTACAGAAAGCTAAAACGCTGAATCCGGATCTTATCATTCTAGATATAATGATGCCTAAAAGAACAGGTGTGGAAGTTTGCGAATTACTACGTGCTCAGCCTGCTTTCAAATCTACGCTTATCATCTTTCTCACTGCATTGAACGACGAATCTTCGCAAATGAAGGGTTTCGATATGGGTGCCGATGATTACGTTAATAAGCCGGTAAGTCCAAAGCTATTGATGAGTCGCGTAAATGCGCTCTTTAGAAGAATCACCGACCCGGAGGAAGCTACAAGTGGTATTCTCAGAATCGAAAACCTGGTGATAGATCCCGTGCAGTTCATGGTAAATATGAACGGCGAAGATATCGTGCTGGCAAAGAAGGAATTCGAACTGCTTTACCTGCTGGCTTCTAAACCGGGAAGAGTATTTCTGAGAAATGAAATCCTAAATCATGTTTGGGGTAATGATGTAATTGTTGGCGACCGCACTATCGATGTACATATCCGGAAGATCCGGCAAAAATTAGGTCTTGACTGTATAACTACTGTTAAAGGTGTAGGCTACAAGTTCGATTTATAAGATTAAGCCTAATTTTGACCTTATGCCTTTCAGAAATTTATCAATACGCCAGGTATCTGCAATTAACGCTGCGGCTATATCCATTCTGGTGGGTGTTGCAGGGCTGATTGTGTTTAAAACATTGATGGCGGCACTGATAGGTTTCACAACCTGTTTTCTGATTGCCTATCTTTTATTTTACTTCTTTCTCGAGCAGTTTATAGACAATCGCATTAAACTTATCTACAAGTTTATTTATCAAACAAAAGCCAGCAAAAGGGAAGAAATTTACTATAAATACATTCTGCCTAAAAAAAGCCTCGACCAGGTAAGCGAAGACGTACAGAACTGGGCCGAGCAGAAAAGCGACGAGATCGAACAGCTCAAACAAAACGAAGCGTATCGCAAAGAGTTTCTCCAGAACCTCTCTCACGAGTTCAAAACCCCCATTTTCGCTATTCAGGGCTATGTAGATACTTTGCTGAATGGTGCTATGGACAACCCGGAAGTGCGTACCAAGTTTCTCAGCAATGCATCTAAAAACGTAGATCGCCTGGTGAATCTGATGAACGACCTCGACGAAATCTCCAAACTGGAAAGCGGCGAGCAACTGCTCTTCAGGCAGTCTTTTGTTATCCAGGATCTTATTAAAGAGGTTTTCGAATCGCTTTCCATTAAAACCAGCGACAAGAACATCCGCTGCATGATCAAAAAAGGCTGTGAATCGCCCGTTGCAGTATTTGCCGATAAGGAAAAGATCCGGCAGGTATTGATCAACATGATCGTGAATGCCTTCAAATACGGAAAGCAAAACGGCCATATTATAGCCAGCATTTATAAAACCGAAGGTAAAAGGGTATTGGTGGAAGTTAGCGACGATGGCATCGGCATCGAGGAAGAACACCTGAACCGGATCTTTGAACGCTTCTACAGAACCGATAAAGCGCGCAGCCGCGACAGGGGTGGCACCGGCCTCGGTCTGGCCATCTGCAAGCATATCATCGAGGCGCACGATCAAACCATCCATGTGCGCAGTACCCCTGAAGTAGGCACTACGCTCGGATTTACGCTCGAGGAGAAGAAAGATTAGGCGAAACGGTCCCCCCGGCCCAAAAATTTGCTAGTCCACCCTAAGTCCGCGTAAAGTCCGCCTTTAGTCCGCGTTTACTACGCATATATCGGCGCTTCCCTGGCTCATCCCCGGCCTTCTCCCGTAGCAAGGCCGCGGTAGTATCTCGTAGGGCTCTAGTAGGCATTCGGTAGACATCTCGGCTTCTCTCTGGCTCATCCCTTGCTCCTTGCTGCAACTCGTATTATTATTGTCAACTACTCTTATGGCAGAATGGCCCTACCATTTAGTCTGAATTGCCAGAGTAGTTTACTAACAAAGGAAGATAATTTTGATCCATAAACGCCTAACGGCCCTAAAACATCAATATTATGGACAAGATCTTAAATGCCGGAAGATTTATTTTTCCGCTTTCTTTTATTCTGTACGTTGGTTTACACCTTGGTAAACCCGCAGTAGGAGCATCCTTTGTTCCCGGTTTTATTCCCTTCCCTTATTTCTGGAATTACTTTACCGCAGTTTGCATCGTACTTTTTATGATAAGTGCCGTTGCGGCAAAATATGATAAACTGGCCTATACATTAATGGCTGTGTATGTATTACTGATGGCCATCCTCATACATATTCCAAGATCTATGGGGCATGGGATAGTGGTGGAGTCGATGATGGCCAATGCAGCGCGGGAACAGGAGCTGGAAATGATCAATATTTTCAGGAATATTATGGTTACAGGAGCTTTACTCGGCTTCGCAAAGTATGTTGCGAAAGACAAAAGGATCATCGGGTAAGCTAACAACAGGCCGCATTAGCTAATAACCGTTGTATTTACGATCAATCCTGCAGTAGCATTCATCTGGTACGTGGTAATCTTATCGTTGCCGTCTATTTCCAGTATTCTATAGCCACAGTAGGGCGTACCCCAGCTACCTCCGTAATGCGAACTGAAAAAATGCGGCAAGTTGGTTCCCGTGTAAAGCACCGAGTCGTTACTATGATCATGCCCATGAAAAACGGCCTTTACATTGCTGTATTGATGCAATAACGAAAGAGTGCTGGTACACTCTGTATAAAATGTTTGTTCAGGCGTCCAGATATGGCTGGGTATATGCAGTATCAGGAACACCGATTTTTTACGTCGATAACGTTCCAGTTGTTTCTTTATGTATGAGTCGTTGGGGCAAAGGTATTCGCCTTTAGGGTTAGATGTGTTGGCCATAATAAAAGCTGCGTTTCCCATCTCGAAGGAATGATTATCCGGGTGCCCGAAAATCGCTTTCCAGCCGTCCGTATCCATGTGGTCATGGTTGCCCGGAACGGCGTACAAAGGAAGGGTCATTTTACCCAGATAGTCCGATTTCAATTCGCCGAATAAAGAAGCATCATCATGCACCAGGTCGCCATTAAAAACGATAGCGTCCAGTTGTTTGTCTACATATTCCCTGTACATCCAGTTCAACAAGTTCTGGTGGCTTGTTTTATAGTCCGTTTTTGGCTGGCCATAATGCCCGTCTGAAACGATGGCTATGCGCAGCTTCAGTCCGGGAGCGAACCGGTTGACAGCCGCCATAAGGGTTGTCGGCATGCCCGCTATTAAAAGGGCTTTTGATCCGGTTTTGAGGAATGAACGCCTGGTCGTCATGGAGTAAATTTAGTTAAAATCGTCCATACTTGATACTCGGCAACAATGAGCCTCCCCCCAATTTCCTACTCCACCTGAAGTCCACATAAAGTCCACCTATAGTCCACGTTTAATACGCCTCTAACAGTACTACCAGACATTCCTTCTTGTGCTCCTGGATTCTCAGAAACGGGGTTATACTCCTGAAGTTTTTGCAGATAAGAGTAAAGAAAAAGCCGCCCTGCAAAGTGCAGAACGGCTTATCCATTTTATACAAACGATATTATTGAAACTTTGTCCATCCTTTATACCAGTTCGCGAAATCTCCCGCTGGCGCTATAGCCCCGCGGAAAGTAACTATTTCAATCTTATTAGGAGAAGTGCTGCCAATAGCCGCCACTAACTTTGAATCACTGAAATCAACATTGTTCACTACCGCGGGAGTAGCAGAAGGGAAGTTGATAATGGGCGATCCTGAATTGCCATAAGGTTGAAAATCATAATTGCCATAATCGAACGGACGAGTATAACGGGCATCATCGCCGTTAGAAACCGTCTTATTAGTAAAGGGTGATGGCTGGGTGTTGAACCAGCTGGCTATAGAAGCATTATCCGCGCCGGTAGGTTGCGTAGTGCTTGCAGTATAACTTATGGCATTGTTGCAACCGGCTATCAGCACATTCTTGATACGTAAGTCATTGCTCATGAAATTGGCATCTGTTGGCTGGCCATCTTTAGCATCGATCAGAATGCCGTTGGCCCAACCCAGGATCACTGAATTATAAAGAGAAAGAGCAGAATTCCTTCTGATCTGAACGGCAGAACCAAGGTAATTACTGTTGCCAATATTGGTCAGCTGAGCGCGTGGCCCTATCAGAGTAAAATTAGAGAATATAGGAGCTGTTTTGGGAGTTGCCGCAGTACCTGTTGCATTGTTGTCACTTTCCAAAGCTTCGGATTTCGAGATATCGGCAATAGAAGAATCACGAACAACAAGCCCGAACTGTACCTGGCCATTATAGCCATTATCCGTATCGAAATCGTCATCCTGCGTTTTATAGGCAATCAGGTATTTACAATTCACAGTGCCCCCAAACCATTCAAAAGCATCGTCCTTCGCGTATGTTACTTCCACATGGTCTATTGTGGTTCCGCGACCAACGGCAGCAAGCGTAAGACTGTTGATTTCATTATCCGGAACAAATGCATAACCGGCGTATTCAATCCTTGCATACTGCAATATGCCGGAATTATCATCATCATTCGGAGTAGGATAAAGTGCATCCCCTGAACCCGCAAGACCCCGTCCGGTTGCATCGTTAATGCCACCTTCTACTGAATATAAGCCGCTAATGCTGTTGAACGCTGCATTTACTCTTGCTGTACCGCATATCACTATTCCACCCCAATCGCCTGATTTAGGAGTGGGAGCATTTGACGTAAAAATGATCGGCTCCGAAGCAGTGCCCCTTGCGTTGATTTTAGCGCCTCTCTTTATGATCAATGCTGCAACATTCTCCCCGGAGAATTCTCCTTTTACAGTTACACCGGGCTCGATGGTAAGCGTTATTCCCTTTTCGATGAAAACACGGCCGCTTAAAACATAGGTATTTCCCTTTCTTAAGGTACTATCAGCTGTAATGGTGTTCCTCAATACGATCGTTTGTCCGGTTCCATTACCACTTCCGTTTCCTGTACCTGGCAAATACACTATTTGCCCATCTTCCTCAATTTTCCGGCATCCTGTTACAAGCGTTAAGCCCACTGCCGCAACTAGTAATAACTTTCTCATATAATAATCCATGTTTTGTAAGTTTTATTATTGTTTAGATTAAAGGGAGTAGCCGAACGTAAAGCTAAAGTTGGTGCCGTATTTTCTACTGAACCGCACGGCATCCACGGATTTATCGAAATCCACTTTATCATCCACGTTCTGGTAGAAATACAATCTTTGATTGAAGATATCCGACACGTTCATTTTAACCTCGCCCTTGCCTTTCATTACTTTTTTAGCTATCTGAAAATCAAGTATCGGCCTGGAACCTTCCCATATAGCCGGTTGCCCATTGGCAGGGTCTCCATAGAAAGCTATGCGCCTGCCGATCTGATTGAATAATAGTGTTGTCGACAAGCCGCTCTTCGGCAAGTCATATAATATTCCCGCATTGATCAGGTAATTTGACTGCCCCTGAAAAGCATCGTCGAACAAGGTTCTACCCTGGAAATCAATTTGCTTGATATTGCTCTTTATATAGGAAAGATTTGTATGAAAAGTTAGGTTTGTAAGGCGCTCACTTATAAAGTCGAGACGCTTGCGCAACTCGAACTCAGGTCCATACGTGTATCCCTTGGTAGCGTTATCATAAAGAAAAGTATTACCGCTCACCTTATTGAGCCGCTGGATAATGGGGTCGTTGAAATGCTTGTAGAAAACACCGAAGGTAATTACTTCACCAGCACGTGGATATATCTCGTAACGCAGGTCGCCATTTGTCACTTTTGTTCTTACCAGCGCCTTGCTGCCGGTTACCGTACCATTCAGATCAAAGTCATAAAAGGTAAATGGAGCCAGTTCCCGAAACTCGGGTCTTACTACAGTCTGTGAACCGGATGCACGGATATTAGTCTTGCTGTTCAACTTGTAAGTAATGTTTACACCTGGTAAGAAATCTCTTACTTCAGTATAACTGAATTTCTCACTACTCCTTCTTACACTTCCTACCAGCTGATCATAGTTCTCTACCCTAAGCCCCCAAACAGCACGCAGTTTTTCTGTAAACTGGTTATCGAATTGAATAAAGCCGGCGTTCAGTATAGTATTTGCTACATACCGATAGTCACCCCCTTTAATCATGTCGAATTTAAACAGCCCATCACTTCCATTACCGAAGTTTTCCGCACGGAAGATCTGATCTGGAGGTAAGGATTTAAGTTCAACAGGATTACCCTCCACGGCTGTGGAAAAGAATCTTGCATCAAAAAGCCTGTCCTTCACCTGGAAAAGATACCCTCCTTTAATAGTCTGCTTAAGGCCAAACAGATCGAAGCTCCTGGAAAGATCTCCACCTGCCGTGTACACGTAATCACTCAGGTTTTGATATAGCCTGCTGCCCGTACGCTGCGATAGGTTATCGCTGATCAGGGCAAGGTAGCGGGAATTCGCCTCATCATTGTTCTTAGTGTACATCAGTCTTCTCTGATCGGGCTGGTTGCCGCTGAGTGCATTGAATGTGCCGTACCAGTGAAACTTGTATTTATTATTATATAAATTATGATCTCCACTTATCTGTCCGTTAAAGAAAATGTTTTCGTGGAATGTAAGCTCGTTTGCACGAACACTGTCGTCCAGCACATTACCGAAATCCTCGGTTCCCGTTCTGTTAGTAATGTATTTATTAGCATTTACATTAAAGAGTGTTTTCACATTTATCTTATTGTCACTGTTCAACTGCAATGACAGATTACCCAAAGCACCCCATAATACATCTTCAGAATAGCGATCATCGTCATAATCGATATTCTTGGAATAGGTGCCATCTGCATTAATATTATTATCGTTCGTTTCGTTTTTAGTGTACCTCATCTGCCGGTTATAGGTAAGGGCAAATATTCCACCCAGGCCTTTATTCCCGAAAATCTTGGTATTAAAGCCGGTACTGGCCTGAAACTGTTGATTAATTGGCAAGGAAACTTTATTTCCCGTCCAAACGTTCTTAAGCCCCCTGGCTACTTCAGATTTCTGAGAGAACGTTTTGCCGTCACTATTGAAATCAGACTTGTTCTTATAACTGGAAGGCAGGTTCCGGAAGCCGTCGTCTAAGCCCAGGAAATCGTACTTGCCACCCTTATAGCTATAAAAGTCGTTGCTGATGCTTTGTGTATTGAATCCGGTGCCTATTTGAATATTGAAGAAATTCTGAGAAGGTACATCTTTCGTGTTCACCTGTATAAGTCCCCCCGCCCATTCGGCAGGAAATTCAGGAACGAATGCTTTATTGATAATGATATTGTCGATCATATTGGCCGGGATCAGGTCAAATGAAAAGGTTTTTCTGTCAGGCTCGGTGCTCGATAAAGAAACGCCATTCAGCATGGCCAGGTTGTATCTATCTGCGAGCCCTCTTACAACCAGAAATTTGCCCTCTACCAGGCTGGCACCCGGTGTGCGTTTTAATACTTCCCCCGTGTTCCTATCAGGAGAACGGCGGATACTTTCGGCTGAAATAACAGAGGCAACGGTGTTCGTATTTTTCTGAAACTGGATGAGCGAGTTGACGGTTTCTTTCTTAAGGGTGCTTCTGGTGGCCGTTACTGTTACCTCTCCAAGATCTTTACTCGCCACTTTCAGTATAACAGGTAGATCCACGTTTTCTCCTGCTGCCACCACCACTTCATCCACTACTTTCTCTTCGTAGCCTACCGCAGAAAATTTAATCGTATGCTGAATACCGGTCGGTAACGTTAATGTATATCTTCCTTCAACATCTGAAGATGTTCCTCTTGCCGCACCTTCAATCTTTATTGACACTCCTTGTAAAGGCTCGTTCTTTTCATTTAATATCTTTCCAGATATCTTCCCCGTCTGTGCCAAAGACACTATCGAAAACAGCAATACAACAAGCAACGCCCCCAAATATTTACTCACAACAGTCAGTTTGTTTGCGGTAAAAGTACCCTGACTATGTTAAGGAAATATTACCCCAGTGTTAAGGAATTGTAAAGGGCCTTGCCTGGTAAGGGTTTTAAGCGCATCCACTTACTGTTTGATAAGGTTATTAATTCGCCATCGTCACTTGAGAAAAGGGCGTAAATTCATACCATTAATAAATTGTTACCAAAAGTCTTTTTACGCATTACCGCTGCAATAACTCTATTTTTGCCGCAAATAAATTGAAATTATGGGCTTTACCTCATTTATGAAGATCTTCATGCCAAAGGATAAAATCTTTTATTCTTTGTTTGAAGAGGTGGCTGTTACAGTGGCGCAGATGGGTAAAATGCTGAAAGAAATGGTTTCCGAATCTGACCCGGACAAGCGGGCCGCCATCAACCTGAAAATCGAAGATATGGAGCATGTAAACGACGATCTTACCCACAAGATCTTCACTGAGCTCGGCCGTAACTTCATTACGCCCTTCGATCGGGAGGACATCCACTATCTCACCAACTCACTGGACGATATAGCCGATTACATTCATGCTTCTTCAAAGAAGATCAATTTCTACCGGGTAAACCCGAATGATGTAGGCATCCAGAAAATGGCTGATCTTATAGAACAAAGCTCCGAGCAGATTAAAATAGCCGTTACGGAACTTCGAGATATGAAAAATATGAGGAAAATCACCGATGCCCTCGTAAAAGTTAATAGTATAGAAAACCAGGCCGACGATATATTCGATATGAGTATCGATCGCCTGTTCGAAACTGAGCCAGACGCAAAAGAAGTGATCAAGAAAAGGGAAATTTACCAGGCAATGGAAATCGTAACTGATAAATGCGAGGATGTGGCGAATGTGATCGAGTCTATTATTATTAAATACGCTTAAATAATGACCTTTTTCATAATCATCATCATTCTCGCTCTTATTTTCGATTACATCAACGGGTTTCATGATTCGGCCAACTCCATAGCCACCATCGTTTCTACCAAAGTACTCACTCCTTTTCAGGCAGTGCTCTGGGCAGCGGTGTTTAACTTCGCGGCGTTTTTCATTTCCAAATACCTTATTGGTGAATTTAAGATAGGAAATACTATTGCCAGATCGGTAAATGAGAACTTCGTAACCCTCGAAGTCATTTTTTCCGGCCTGATCGCCGCCATCGCCTGGAACCTGCTCACCTGGTGGTTCGGCATTCCTTCCAGCTCTTCTCATACCCTGCTCGGTGGATTCATGGGTGCTGCCATAGCCAACGCAGGGGTGCTTAACAAGGGCGGAGTAGACGTTATCAATTATGCAAGAGTAGTTCCAACATTCCTGTTCATTTTTCTTGCCCCGGTTATAGGAATGGTAGTGGCGTACATTATTACCGTAATCATTATTAATATATGTCGTAAGGCGAACCCTTATAAGGCCGAAAGCTGGTTCAGGCGCTTACAGTTATTGTCTTCCGCCTTGTTTAGCCTTGGCCATGGCGGCAATGATGCTCAAAAAGTGATGGGTATCATCGCCGCGGCGATGGTAGCCCAGGGAACTATCAGCGACGTTAGAGATATACCGAGCTGGGTACCGCTGGCCTGCTTTACTGCGATAGCCCTCGGAACGCTAAGTGGTGGATGGAAAATTGTAAAAACGATGGGTACGCGCATTACTAAAGTTACACCCCTAGAGGGCGTAGCTGCGGAATCTGCAGGTGCTTTCACCTTGTTTCTTACGGAGCATCTTGGTATCCCGGTAAGTACTACGCACACTATCACGGGTGCCATTATAGGTGTGGGTGCTACAAAACGCCTATCGGCCGTAAGGTGGGGAGTAACGGTAAACCTGATGTGGGCCTGGATTCTTACAATACCGGTAAGCGCTGTTTTTGCGGCAATCGTATTTTACATTGTCCGGCTGGTTAGCTAGCTGTTTTTCATTCTATTATTTTTATCCAAATAAACAAAATGAAAGGAATCATACTCGCAGGCGGTTCGGGAACAAGATTACACCCGCTTACCCTCGCTACCAGTAAACAGATGATGCCAGTGTACGATAAGCCGATGATCTACTATCCCTTATCGATCCTTATGCTGGCTGGAATAAAGGAAATCCTTATTATCTCAACGCCTCATGATCTTCCTAATTTCGAAAAACTGCTTGGAGATGGCTCACGCCTGGGCTGCCGCTTCGTGTACGAAGTGCAGGAACAGCCCAACGGCCTGGCACAGGCTTTCGTGATAGGAGAAAAATTTATCGGCACGGATAGTGCCGCCCTTATTCTGGGCGATAACATCTTCTACGGAGATGGTCTATCGCACTTGTTGCAAGACTTGAAAGAACCGGATGGGGGAGTGGTATTCGCTTATCCGGTCTCCGATCCGGAGCGATATGGGGTAGTAGAATTCGACCATGACAACAATGTAATATCTATAGAAGAAAAACCGGAACATCCCAAATCGTTCTACGCCGTTCCGGGTCTTTACTTTTATGATAACAGTGTAGTTGAAATCGCTAAAAACATAGCCCCTTCCGCACGCGGAGAATACGAAATCACTGATGTAAATAAGGAATACCTCCGCCTCGGCAAACTGAAAGTAGGGGTACTAAGCCGGGGAACTGCCTGGTTGGATACCGGCACGTTTCATTCACTAATGCAGGCCGGTCAGTTCGTGCAGGTGATCGAAGAAAGGCAGGGCCTGAAAATCGGCTGCATAGAAGAGATCGCTTACAGGATGGGTTTTATAACGGAAGAAAAGCTGAGAAGCATTGCCGAACCGCTGGTTAAAAGCGGTTACGGGCAGTATCTTCTCAAGATCATTGAGCAAAAGGTATAGGCCGCATTCCTTATCTTTGATCCTCAAGCACCAACCAAATGAGCAAAATTCTAGTTACCGGAGGATGCGGGTATATTGGCTCGCACACTATCGTGGATCTTATCGAGAACGGATATGACGTAATCTCAGTCGATAACAACACGCGCTCTACACCGCGTATCTTAGGAGGAGTGGAAAAAATAACAGGCAAAAAGATCAAGAATTATAAGGTAGATCTTTGCAATTTCGACGATACCTTCGCTATTTTCCAGGAAAACACCGATATAATTGGCATCATCCATTTCGCGGCCTACAAATCTGTTGGTGAATCGGTTCTTCAGCCGCTGATGTATTTCGAGAACAACCTCAACTCCCTGATCAACCTGCTGAAATGCGTGCATGAATTTCAGATTTCGCACTTTGTATTTTCTTCTTCCTGCACGGTTTATGGCAATCCCGATAAAATTCCCGTAACGGAAACTACTCCAATGAAACCGGCAGAATCTCCCTATGGCCTTACCAAGCAGATGGGAGAACAGATAATAACGGAATTCGCAAAGGCCAATACTGCAAATTGTATCTTATTAAGATACTTCAACCCGGTGGGCGCTCATCCCTCCATACTTATAGGGGAACTGCCTATCGGCCGGCCAGCCAACCTGGTTCCCGCCATTACACAAACAGCTATCGGCAAGCTTCCGCAAATGACCGTATTTGGTGATGATTATGATACGAGAGACGGTTCCTGCGTTAGGGATTATATTCATGTGTCCGATATCTCTCATGCCCATACTCTTGCTTTGCAGTACATGATAGAAGGTAAAAACAGCAGCAAATGTGAAATCTTCAACCTGGGAAGTGGTGATGGCACCACCGTACTGGAAGCCATCAAGGCTTTCGAGAAGGTAAGCGGCGTACCGCTCAATTATATTGTAGGCCCCCGAAGACCAGGTGATGTAATAGCTATTTATGCCAACAACGAACTGGCGAAAAAAGACCTGAACTGGGAACTTAAGTATTCCCTTGAAGAAATGATGACTACTGCCTGGAAATGGGAACTGAGACTGAAGACTGATGAAAAATTTTATAGCGGTAAGCCGTCTGAACTTAATTAATTAGATTTGCCGGCATATATTAAAACAACAATTCATGCTCAAAGACATAAAAGTTACTGGACAGAAAGATACCCGTAGTGGATTCGGGGACGGAATATTGGAGGCTGGAAGAAAGAACTCAAACGTAGTGGCGCTTACGGCTGATCTTGCAGGATCCCTGAAACTAGGCGCTTTCATAAAGGAATTCCCAGAGCGTTATATCCAGGTGGGTATAGCGGAAGCAAATATGATCAGTATGGCAGCGGGTATGACAATTGGAGGCAAAATTCCCTTCACTACCACATTCGCCAACTTTTCCACCGGAAGAGTTTACGACCAGATCCGCCAGAGCGTTGCCTATTCCGGGAAAAATGTGAAAATATGCGCTTCTCACGCCGGCGTTACACTCGGTGAAGACGGAGCCACGCACCAGATACTGGAAGATATCGGAATGATGAAAATGCTGCCAGGCATGACGGTTATAGTACCCTGCGATTATAGCCAGACCAAGGCCGCCACGCTTGCAATTGCCGACTACCAGGGCCCTGTATATCTCCGGTTCGGCCGCCCCGTATGGCCCATCTTTACAAGCGAATTGCCTTTTGAGATAGGGAAAGCACAAGTGTTTTCCGAAGGCGCCGATGTGTCGATCTTTGCCTGCGGGCATCTTGTATGGAAAGCCATAGAAGCCGGCATCATACTGGAAGAAAAAGGCATTTCTGTTGAAGTCATTAACATTCATACCATTAAGCCGCTCGATACAGAAGCAGTACTAAATTCTATCCGGAAAACAAAATGTGTGGTAACAGCTGAAGAGCACAATGTTCTTGGCGGTTTGGGCGACAGTATAGCCCAGGTAGCAGCAAGACACTTTCCTGTTCCCATAGAGTACGTAGGCACCAATGATACTTTCGGCGAAAGCGGCACTCCCGCCCAGTTGCTCAAAAAGTACGGCCTCGAGGCCACCAATATCGTAGAAGCAGCAGAAAAAGTAATCGCCAGAAAGAAAGCTCAATAGCAATTACCTTATAAGTCATTACACCCATTTATTATGGCCATTGCCAGAGAAGTGTGGAGGGTGCAACCCCGAAACCGTGCCCATTACTCCCTCCCGCTCCCAACACCTATCCCCAAACTCAAGCAGCTAATTATTAGCCAGGAATAAACCTGATGCGATAAATACCGTCTCACCTATATTTGCTAATAAAATTGCCTGTAGATGGCTATTAATACCCAGGATGCCGACTTATTACTACAATTCCATGATCCCAAAACCAAAGAAGCTGGGTACACCGCCATTATCCGGAAATACCAGGAGAAACTATATTGGCATATCCGCCGAATGGTAGTTGACCATGATGACGCGAATGACGTATTACAGAATACTTTTATAAAAGTATGGAAGGGGTTGGATCATTTTCGGGAAGACGCACAGCTTTACACCTGGCTCTACCGGATTGCCACCAACGAATGCCTGAGCTTTCTGGAGCAGAAAAAAAAGAAGTCTTCCGTATCTTTCGGCGATGTGGAATCCGCATTAAGCAATACAATAAAGGCAGATAAACACTTCGACCCGCAGAAGCTCGAATGGAAACTACAGCTAGCTATCCAAAAACTACCTGATAAACAGCGAGTTGTGTTTTCTCTGCGGTATTATGATGAAATGCCCTATGAGGAGATGAGCCGCGTGCTGGATACATCGGAAGGCGCCTTGAAAGCGTCTTACCACCATGCAGTGAAGAAGATAGAGGATTTTATCCTTAATTATTAAACTATTGTGAATAAATTCTATCTTATCAACAGATATGACAAAGAGAGCAGAAATACTAAGTGAGTTACAGGAAATTACCGCAGTAGCAGATCGGTTCAGCCCGGATATGCCTTATGCGGTGCCGTTAGATTATTTCGCACTGCTGTCAGAGAATGTACTCCGGAGAGTGCAGGCAAATGAAGCCATATCGGCAACCGAGGAGCTTGAAATACTTTCTCCCTTGCTGAGTAAAATTGATAGGAAAACACCGTTTCAACAGCCTGAGGGTTACTTCGAGCAGCTTCAGGTGAACCAGGTAGCGGAAATAGATGGAGGCAAGAAAAAGAGTGCTGAGATTATCAAAGTATTATTTACAAGAACAATGGCTCGCTATAGTATAGCGGCAGCTGTTGCCAGCCTAATAGTTCTCGGTACCTGGCGGCTGCTAAATGCCCCCGCGACAGAAGGAGACAAACTCACCAGTGTAGATATTTGGGAGAAAGTACGGGAAATAAGTGATAGTGAAATGAAAGCTTATTTGGAAGGCAGCACAACGAATGTTGTCTATCAGAAC
>JACMJX010000265.1 GCA_014380425.1 Chitinophagaceae bacterium
AGTGTTCAAAAAACCCTGCAGGTAGGCAAAGATCTGATGTTTTTGCTGCTGAACGACGACAACAAACTGGTGCAGTACAGCAAGCAATTGATGTGTGAGGATACCAGTATCAGCTATGAAGAACCATCGCCGAACAGCTTCTCTTTCAATTCGCCCTATGGCGCCTGCCCGGCATGTAAAGGCCTGGGTACGGTGAACCAGGTGAATATGGAGGCGGTGATACCAGACTATGAAAAGACGATCAGCGAGGGTGGCATCGTGCCATTAGGTGGGGAAAGGGATGCATCTGTATTCAGGCACTTCCAGGAAGTGGCGAAGAAGTACAAGATCAACCTGAATAAGCCTATTAAAGAACTTTCGGAGAAAGCGATGAACGTTATCCTGTATGGCAGCGAGGATGCGGCTGCAAAGGATGAAGTATTCGAGTTCGACACACAGGAGGGTACCATATATAAAACGGAATACGAAGGAGTGGTAACCATGCTGCGCAGGTGGTATGCTGCCGGCAGCAGTGAATCGCTTCGCGACTGGGTAGAAAAGTTCATGGAGCTGAAGCCTTGTACGGTATGCAACGGCGCAAGACTTAAAAAGGAAAGCCTCTGGTTTAAAATAGACCAGAAGAATATCTCGGAGATCAGCAACCTTAACCTCGACAAACTAATGATCTGGTTTACTGGCCTTGAAGAACGCCTCAATAATAAACAGAATAGTATCGCTAAAGATATTCTGAAAGAAATCAGGGAGCGCTTGCAGTTTCTGCTGGATGTGGGGCTCACCTATCTAACCATCAACCGCTCCTCCAAAAGCCTCAGCGGAGGCGAGTCGCAGCGAATTCGACTGGCAACTCAGATCGGTTCGCAGTTGCAGGGCATCACCTATATTCTCGACGAACCTAGTATCGGTTTGCACCAGAGAGACAATCAGCAACTTATCAATGCCTTAAGAAACCTGAGAGACCTGGGCAATAGTGTGCTGGTAGTGGAGCATGATAAGGATATCATGCTGGCTTCGGATTTCCTGATAGATATAGGCCCCGGCGCTGGCAAGCATGGGGGACGGGTGGTTACGCAGGGGCATCCGTCCGGGATCATGAAAGCAGGATCTGAGACTGCCAAGTTTCTAACGGGCGAGAAGAAGATCGCCGTGCCGGAAGAACGAAGAAAGGGTAACGGTAAATTCATGGAGATCATCGGGGCTACCGGTAATAACCTCAAGAATGTACAGGTTAAATTGCCGATGGGAAAGCTGATAGTAGTAACGGGCGTAAGTGGAAGTGGTAAATCTACACTTATCAACGAAACCCTGTATCCCGTTTTATCTACCTACTGCTTCAATTCTAAAATGCAGCCCATGCCCTATAAGCGACTCAAGGGGCTGGAGCATATCGATAAAGTGATCGAGATAGATCAGACCCCGATAGGAAGAACTCCGCGCAGCAATCCAGCTACGTACTGCGGGTTCTTTACCGATATACGCACCTTGTTTGCTTCCGTTCCTGAGGCGAAAATACGCGGCTATGCTGCCGGCAGGTTTTCTTTCAACGTAAAGAGCGGTCGCTGCGAGCTATGTGAAGGGGGCGGTATGCGGGTAATAGAAATGAACTTTCTGCCGGATGTGTATGTGCATTGCGAAAAATGCAACGGCAAACGCTATAACCGGGAAACCCTGGAGATTCGCTATAAGGGCAAGTCGATCAGTGATGTGCTAGATATGACGGTGGATGAAGCCGTTGAGTTTTTTCATAGTGTGCCTTATATCTATCGCAAGGTGAAAGTATTGCAGGAAGTCGGGTTGGGCTATATAACCCTCGGGCAGTCGGCTGTTACGCTGAGTGGTGGAGAAGCGCAGCGCGTTAAGCTGTCTACGGAGCTAGGCAAGAAGGATACGGGTAAAACATTTTATATTCTCGATGAACCTACTACAGGTTTGCATTTTCAGGATATACAGCACTTGCTGGATGTTCTCAATAAACTGGTGGACCGTGGCAACACGGTACTGGTGATAGAGCATAACCTGGACGTGATAAAGGTAGCGGATCATATCATAGATCTCGGGCCTGAAGGCGGGGATGGCGGGGGGCAGATTTTATTCGAGGGAACTCCGGAAGAAATGATCAAGATCACCAACAGCCATACTGCGCGATACCTTAAGCTGGAACTTCAATAAACGACGAGATCCCTTCCGGGATCTTCGATGCAAAGGCAATAAGCAAGCGCAGGGAGTGATTGATAAAATCTTATTAAGGGATTCGAAAGATAGGGAACGGATCAGGTTTTCACAAACCGGATATAGGATTTTAAGAATTTCCCTGCTGCTTATTGATTATTAGTTCAAGCAAAAAGAGACAATATTTATTGTATGGACACATTTCCGTTTTCTATACGCTGATCGTTACAGAATACCTCGTATGTATAGTCGCCTTTATTGAATTTAGTGAGAAAGCTCGTTTGCCTGTTGCGCACCATCGTTTGCTTTGTCAGTTTACCTTCATGGTCGAAAATAAACAACTGGTAGATCTTATCTTCTTCGCCGATCGCATTGAAGAAAAGAACTTCATGGGTGGCGTTCGGGTACAGCTTCACCTTGTGTTTCTTGGTGCCCTGAATCTTGCTGACTACAATGATATCAGGGTCTCCCTTACTTCCGGATGCCATGGCTTCCTGCACGCAGGTAGCCATGAACATTAGGAGTATCATTTGGAATAAAGTAGTGCGGGGACTTAAGGTAAAAGTGTTAAGTAGTGTTATTTTCATAAGCTTGTGATATCTTAAGAAATAGGGTTCTTCTGTACTTTATGTTAGTACCTGATAACAGGGCAACGGGTAGAGTTTCCAATTCCGTTTTCTCCGATCAGTTGAAAACTGAACTTAAAGCCGACAGAATAGTAACCGTCGTTGTTAGTGGCAGTGCCTCTTTTATCTCCGGCACCAGCAACAGCTATTTTTCTTTTGTCTGCAAGTCTTGATGCTATCGCAGCTTGTGGTGCAGGCAGGTACTTGGAGAATAAGCTTGGGTCTATATAAGTAGTACTTACATCGTCGATATAATCGGTGAATGTTATTCTATGCAGGATTTCCAGACTTATGCTTGCTCTTTCACTAACAAAGTACTTAACGCCAATACCCATCGGAATATTCACCTGTAGCAGCTTGTATTCTTTGCGGGATGGATACTCCTGAAAGCCCTGTCCTTCGGTTCTTAGACCCTTCAGTGCAATCCATTCTCCGGTAGCCGGATCCTGGCCCTTGGGGTTGAAATAGAATCCACCGATACCGATCACACCGTAAGGCCTAACCTTATGGTAAACATCTTCCGGAAAATCTTCCAGTAGAACCGTCGGATATATTTCTGCCATAACCAGTGCCTCTATGATGGGAGACTTTACATTCAAACCGCGTGCCTTACGGGCTTCTTCAAGCCCACCCTTACCTTTGATAATATTATCATCTCCTTGTACGCTACCGAAGTTTACGGCCAAACGGTAAGAGAGCCAGTCCTTCACATTGAAAGTAAGATGACCGCCTACCATTAGTTTCGTTTGAGAAAAATTATTGTCTTTCAGAAAGGCAGTTCCTCTACCGGTATTGCCCCCAAGATCTCCTAGAAGATTTGCAGGCCCTATGCTGATACCAGCATCTACCGAACCAGCCTGACCAAATATGGTCTGCGAAAGAAAAAGTAAGGATAAAAACAAGACACACTTGTTCCCTGGGAAGTGTAACTTCTTTTTCATGAATAATGAATTTTTAGTTTCAAATAGTTATCGGATCACGACCAGGCTCTATATAGCCTGATACCTGTATAGAACGCAGAAAGAACTATTATAGTCTGTTGAAATAGAAAAAACCAGCCTAGTAAATGTGCTATTCGTATTTATACGAGCCCGCTGTAAGCGTAGATGTTTACCCTATTACAGGTTAGTAATTGTATTTATCTTTCCACAGTGCTTTCAAATATTTTCTTAATTCTTCCTCGCGCGCATTCTTTCCGGGATTATAGAACCGGGTGCCGCTTACCGGCTCGGGGAGGTACTCCTGTGCAGAAAAATTGTTATCATAGCCGTGAGAATACTGGTAATCTTTTCCATAACCTATGTTCTTCATAAGCTTCGTAGGTGCATTGCGCAGGTGCAATGGTACAGGGAGATCGCCATGTTTGCGAACTGCTTCAAGTGCATCGCCAATGGCTGTATAAGATGCGTTGCTTTTTACACTTGCTGCCAGGTAGGTTACACATTGTGAAAGTATGATACGTGCTTCCGGGTAGCCAATTTTATTCACTGCGTCGAAGCTGGCATTGGCAAGAAGCAACGCATTTGGATTGGCGTTGCCTATATCTTCACTGGCAAGTATCAGCAGCCTGCGTGCAATAAACTTAACATCTTCACCGCCTTCTATCATTCTCGCCAGCCAGTACACGGCCGCATTGGGATCGCTACCCCGGATAGACTTGATGAAGGCAGATATGATATCATAATGCTGTTCGCCCTTTTTGTCATAAATAGCTACTCTTGCCTGTGCTACTTCCATTACCATTTTATCTGTAATGATTACTTCATCACCAGAAGCATCTGCAACCAGCTCCAGCAGGTTCAGTAATTTTCTTGCGTCGCCTCCCGAAATATTAAGAAGCGCCGTCGTTTCCTTCAACGTGATTTTCTTCTTTTGCAGAAATTCATCTTTTTCTATGGCATGCACCACCAGGGCTATCAAATCGTTTTCATCCAGTGGCTTCAATACATATACCTGGCACCTCGATAACAATGCCGAATTAACTTCGAACGAGGGGTTTTCGGTAGTAGCTCCTATAAGAGTAATAGTGCCCTTTTCCACTGCTCCCAGCAGTGCGTCCTGCTGTCCTTTATTGAACCGGTGGATCTCGTCGATAAAGAGAATAGCCTTTTCACTGATTCTTGCTTTTTCAATCACCTCCCTTACTTCTTTTACACCACTGCTGATAGCGCTTAATGTATAAAACGGCGCTGTTACGGAATGAGCAATGATATTGGCAATAGTAGTTTTGCCAACCCCCGGCGGTCCCCAGAGTATCATGGAGGGTATTCTGCCGTTTTCAATAGCTGTTCTCAGAATACTTCCTTTACCGGTAAGGTGCTTCTGTCCTGCAAGTTCGTCGAGCCCCGAAGGGCGCAATCGTTCCGCCAAAGGAATTTCTGTTGTATTCAATTTCTTAAGTTCTTATATTGTAGCATGCAAATTAAGGATATTCCAAAACTGTTCCACATTGCCGCCTTTCTCTTCCTCCTTGTTTTTAACTTGTTTGCTTGCATCGCCAGGGCCCAACATATTACTGCCGCAGAGAACTATGGGCGCAACAGGGCAGGGGTGGTAATGGTTAAAACGCAGCTCTCCGCCATCGTGAACGTTAGCCAGTTGCAGATCAATAACCGGGCCTTCAACACACTGGTAGACTCTATCAGCCGGCTTACTACCGACAATACCAGCCTCAACTCCGGGCAAAAGCTGGATATCGTTATCAACAGGTTTAGAGACAATGCGGATAAATACTTCAAAAGCACGTTAAATTATTTCAGGTATGCAAAGGAAATCACCTCTACAGGCACGGGCTTTTTTTTCAGGGGCGACGGCTATGTTTTAACCAACTGCCATGTAGTGGATGAAAGTGATAGTTATATCCGGAGACGGCTCATTTCCTCCGTATTCCGTCAGGTAACAGCGTCCAATATAGAAGCGATCGAAAACTCCTGGCAAGTGAACTTTTCCGAAACGCAGCGGGACGTACTTGCAGATGCATTTGCGGGCATTTACAGCCGTATATTGCCCATTAGCCTGGATAGTATCAAAAAGTCGATTTTTGTGGTGGTAGGAAGCGACGAGGAGGGCTCTTATAAAAGGGAGCTCCCCGCAGAAATAATTGTAAAGGGGAGTTCTATGCCGGGTAAAGATGTGGCCATCCTTAAAGTAGCCGGTAAAGGTCCCCATCCTACCATTACCATGCTGGAAGAAGAGAAAGTGCGTGTAGGGGAGCGGGTGTTTGTTTATGGCTACCCAGAAACAGTCACCAATAATGAATTCCTGTCGAAGTCCACAGCCCTGGAACCTACGCTTACGAACGGTATAGTAAGTGCCTGGAAGCAAACCATTTTGAACTGGCCGGTAATACAGATGGATGCGAATATCAATCATGGCAGTAGCGGCGGACCAGTATGCAACGAAGAAGGAAAAGTAGTGGGCATGACTACTTTCGGAAGCCTGGAAATGCGTACAGGTGCTCTTGCCGCCGGGTTCAACTTCGCGATCCCTGTAAGTGTGCTGAAAGAATTCTTTAAACTGGCGGGGGTAGAGCCTGAAGAAAGCAGTATCTCCCGGCGTTTCAACGAAGCGCTCTCTCATTTCAACGCCGAGTACTACAGGAAAGCACTTGCCATCTTCAGGGAAGTAAAGCAGCAATACCCTTCTTATCCGGGTATTGCAGGGTATATAGAGGATTGCGAACTTAATATCCGGAACAAGAAAGACAAAGAGCCCGGAAGCCGCCTGTATCTTTTATTGCTTATAGTGGTAGTACTGGCAGTAACAGCGCTTGTTATGTGGCTGAATGTTAAAAAACGCTCATAAACGATCTGTTCTTACTTTAGATTAAGCCGGATTTGCAACTCAGTGAACTGTTTTTCGTCGATCGTACTGGGCGCATCAATCATCACATCCCTGCCGCTATTGTTTTTAGGGAAGGCGATGAAGTCGCGAATGCTTTCGCTTCCACCTAATATGGCGCAGAGCCTATCGAACCCAAATGCTATACCGCCATGGGGAGGCGCGCCGTACTCGAAAGCACCCAGCAGAAAGCCAAACTTGTGTTGCTGTTCGGCCTTGTCCATCCCCAGCGCCTCGAACATCTTTTCCTGCAGTTCCCGCTGGTATATTCTTATCGAACCGCCACCGATCTCATTTCCGTTCAGCACCATATCATAAGCGTTGGCCTTGATATTAGCGTAGGGATGCTTCAGGTATTCCGCAGGATTCGTAATAACAGGGTCGTTGCCGATCATCGTATCGATATCAGAGGGTTTGGGAGAAGTGAATGGATGATGCCTCGCCACCCAGCGATTATCGTCTTCAGCATATTCAAACAACGGAAAATCAAGTACCCATAGCAACCGGAACTCATCTTCTTTTCTAAGTGCCAGGCGACGGCCCATCTCCAGCCTTAGCTCGCTCATGGCCTTGCGCGTTTTTTCTTCAGCCCCGGCAAGTATCAGCACAAGATCACCTGCTATAGCTCCGGCGCTTTCTGCTATGCTTTTAAGCCGCTCTTCACTGTAGAATTTCTCCGCACTGCTCTTATAAGTGCCGTCTGCATTGCATTTAATAAATACCAGCCCCTTCATGCCGATCTGTGGCCGCTTTACCCATTCCGTGAGTTCGTCCGTTTGCTTGCGGGTATATTCGCTGCAGCCGGGCACTGCAATGGCAATCACTGTTTCAGCAGTGTCGAATACCGGGAAGTTCGCACCTTCTATAAGGGAAGTGATAGATGGCTTACCGGTAAATGTATGGGAAGGAAACCTGAGATTGCATAACTTCATTCCAAACCGGATATCGGGCTTGTCGTTACCGTAAGTCCACATCGCATCTTCCCAGGTCATGCGCTCCACTTCCCCGGAATAAGTAATGCCCTTCACTTCTTTAAAGATTTGCCTGATAAGGCCTTCGAACATGACCAGGATGTCTTCCTGCTCCACGAATGCCATCTCGCAATCTATCTGTGTGAACTCCGGTTGCCGGTCTGCCCTCAGGTCTTCATCCCGGAAGCATTTTACTACCTGGTAATAGCGATCGTAGCCACTCACCATCAGCAACTGCTTGAATGTTTGCGGGCTTTGAGGAAGGGCATAGAACTGCCCGGGGTTCATCCTCGATGGAACAACGAAGTCACGGGCACCTTCGGGGGTCGACCTGATCAGGAAGGGCGTTTCTATATCCATGAAATGATGCTCATGCAGATAATTCCTCGCCGAGCGGTTGACGGCATACCGGAGCTCCAGGTTCTTCTTCAAGGTATTTCGTCTGAGATCCAGGAAACGGTACTTCATCCGGAGATCATCACCCCCATCCGTATCGTCCTGGATGGAAAAAGGAGGTACGGCCGACCGGTTCAGTATTTTAAAGGAAGAAACGGCTATTTCAATATCGCCCGTGGAGATCTGGGCGTTTTTATTGGAACGCTCGCTCACCCTGCCCGTTACCTGAAGTACAAATTCCCTTCCGGGGGGGTCGTTATCGAGCACTTTATTGAGATCTTCTCCAAATAATAGCTGGGTGATTCCATACCTGTCCCGCAGGTCAAGAAAAGTGATACTGCCGAATTTACGGACGGCTTGTACCCAGCCGGCAAGGCTTACTTCTTTATCGATGTCTGTGATTCTTAGCTCCCCGCATGTATGCGTTCTGTACATATTCCGGTATTGAGGTGCAAATGTAATCTGAAACCACCAAACAGTGCTATCAAAAGCGCCGGAGTCACTATTTTCCGCGGAACATTCAGCTTAACAAATTGTTAGGTATTTATTACATCGCAAGGCTTGCAGAATCCGGAATTATGTTATACTTTGTCACCAGCTTTAAATCCTCCTGAATCGTCCTCCTGAAAGACCCTGTCGAACATCCATTTCTCTGACAAACCATTAGTGTATCACTGACTCAAAAGAAAATGTAGCCATATGGAAGCATTAGAAGTGTTAATTGTTTGTCTGATAGTATCAAGCGCAGTTCTTGTAATATATGTTCTTCAGCCGCTGGTGGAAAAGTTTCTGCTGGCACGCAAGCGAAAAGCTTTCGGGGCACAGGAAGACTTTTACCGCGAACTCATTGCAAAACATATCCCCTATTTTCACCGCCTCGACGAAGAGCAGCAGGCTAAATTTCTTTTCAGAACCTTCCTCTTTCAGAAGGCGAAGAAGTTTCATTATGTAGGCGTTCGGCAAAGCCCCGAGATGCCTATCTTGATAAGTGCGGTAGCTACGCAGCTAACCCTGGGGCTCGAGAAATTCTCCCTTAATTATTTCAGAGACATCTTTGTATTGGAGCATGATTACCATTATGGATACTATTCACTTCCATTTATGGGGCATGTGGATAGCTCTGGAATCTATTTCTCCTGGAATGACTTTATGCAGGGTATAAAGAACAATCCTGACAGCAGCAATGTCGGTCTTCATGAAATGGCCCATGCGTTGGCGTATGTTAATTTCGTAACCAAAACGGATGAAGACAAGCACTTCAAGAAGGAGTTTAAAAACTTCTCCAAGGTAGCAAGGCCCATCTACCAGGAGATGCAGAAAGGAAGAAAGACGCTGCTAGGCGAGTATGCCTGCACCAATTACCATGAATTCTGGGCTGTAAGCGTGGAAATGTTCTTCGAGAACTCCGTTCGCTTCAAGCATGAACTGCCGCAGTTATACGCTGCCATGGCCAACCTGCTGAACCAAGACCCTATAGAGCAGATCAAATACAAACGCAATATTATTTACAGGCAGATCAGAACAACACATGTTGTTCACTAACGGCTTAGTATCCTCGTAAATCTTTTGATGTCTGCCTCCGCCAGAATTGCGGTATCGTTGGTTATACTTCGCACGAACTGCCTGGCAAAATAAGGAGCAAGAGAACAGCCCTTCGTTCCCATCCCGTTGAATATGCCTATATGCGGCTGGTTAGGATGCCATCCCGTAAACGGTCTTCTTTCCAGCGTACCGGGGCGAAGGGATGCGAGATGATCGGTGATAGTGAATGGTGTCTTTAGCAACTCTTTCAACTGCGCTGTTACCCGTTCGCGGAAATCAGTTGTAGGAAGATCGTTTTCAAACTCCCATTCATAGGAGGAGCCGATCCAGAACAGGTCTTGCTTCCAGGGTACTATGCTGATGCCTTTTTTATAGATCTTGCTTCTATCCAGATCAGGGATAGCGGCTATCAGCGCTTCACCTTTGCTCAGTGCAAAAGGCAGGCGACTGAAGTAAGGATGGTCGAAGCTGCTTTTACCATCGCAGAAGATCACTTTATCGGCCTTTATATTTTTATAGAACACACTGTTGTCTTCAATCCGCAGCTGCGATCTTTCGAAAGGTTCTTGAATGAGGGAGGTTTCAATGCTTGTTCTGTAAGCAGGCAGCAGGCTTTGGAGATCTACAAGAAAACAGGGTGAAATAATGCCATATCCTAAACCGTAGTTTAGCTGCATCATCTGATCGTTTTCATCTGCCGGCAGCGATAGGTATTGGGGATCTGTTGCATACCGCTCGAGGAATGCAAGGCGCATTTGGGCGGTGGGGAAGAAATCCAGGCTATCGGTCTGCGTTATGCACTCGATTCCCAAAAAAGCCCCTATCTCTCGATAGGCATCAAACGCATGCGGCAGCAGCTCATCGATCATCCAGGTTTTCACCATTCGTCTACCCGTTATAGGGTTAATGATACCCGAAGCCACTTTTGAAGCCGCAGAAGGTTGCGCATCGTCGATAATAATAAACGACTTCCCCGCCTTCTTAAGTTCCCAGCTCAGGAAAGTACCACTAATGCCCTGGCCAATAAGGAGAAAGTCGGTCTGCATGCCGCAAAAGTAGAATATATTCTGTCTCCATACGGGGAGTTTATAGGTTTGTCCATCAAGGTGTCAC
>JACMJX010000266.1 GCA_014380425.1 Chitinophagaceae bacterium
CTTTCCTCTTTTTCCTCCTTCATGACGGAAAATTGCAGGAATTCCTAATATGTATTGAAACACGAATGTGTATCGTGCTCATTTTTCTTATATTATTGCTTAATCCAGGTCATTTATAAGCTATAAATCATGCTCCTATCACTAATCCCTTACACCAATTGGCCAGTACCAGGTCAAACTTTATCAACACACGTAAAAATTCTTCATCGGCACTTTCAAATTGCCAGAGGTTAAGCTGCAGGATGCGGCCTTCCTTCACGATGCCGTAATAGCAGAAATTATCTGATCTTATGGCAAAGCCATCCTGCACATAGCCATGCTCCTTAAACAAAATGTTTCCGGTTTCTTTTGCCTTAATTTTATTACAGAATTTATCGAAGGGAATGTTAAGGTAGGGGTGGTTTGTGTTGTGCCGGGCATGAATCTGTGCAAAGCCAAGAAGGTTCTGCGTTTCATTCTCCGGGTATAAGATGGCTTCTATTGAGTCCATCTCTTCTTTAATGAGGGGAAGTAATTCCTGCGGCATAAATTCTATCTGTCGCCAGTCTTCTGGATTTATTTCGAGTGTGAAATCGTGGAATTGGGCATTGTCTGTAAATACCGGCAGCGTAGGGGCAATGGTAGGTAATTTACATCGCAGAGCAGACGGAGATATGGTATCAGGCTGCTGAAGATGCAGCAATAGCCTGCCACTAACGGAGTATTCTTCTACTCTTGTCGGCCTGGCGTTTATTACCCTCCAGGAACTGTCGCCTATGTTCATTGTAATGGGTTTGTTGAAAGCCTCGGGGAGTTCGGCAAGCAATACTTTGCGTTTGTTGATGGTATTGCCTGAAACGGCATCTATAAAAGTGACTCTTACTTTTTTAGGAAATACGTTAAGCAGTGGGAGCAGATTCATATGTTGAAGCAGATTTATTTGGTTTGTTAAAAGCGTCGAAGGAAGTGTACGATTGTTTTTCCATCATGGGCAGAGCGATTCTTTGTGGATAGCAATATCTTAACAGGAAATGCATTACCCCGCTATTGCCAGCCATAAAGTTGGCTACGGGTTGCCGCTCATGTTCTACTAGCCAGTACACACCGTATTTAGGATGCTGCTTTTTAAGGTGCATGATCACCTGGGCTATCCAGCCTGCGCGCTCCAGCCATTCTTCCTCGTTGAATACGGTATATGCTTCCAGGTATACTTCACCCAGGCCACTGAGGCCACTGCGCTGACTTAAGTTGCTATCCGTAATATTACCGGGAATGCCACGCAACGCTTTTACAGCATATTGCTTGTATACTGGCAGTCCGGTATGTTGGTATGCTTTTATGAAAGTAAGGGCTATACCTGCGATACCATCCGACCAGCCATAAGACAGTTCCTTATTACTGGGAGAAAGCCAGTGTACATTCCCCTTTCTATGTTTTGCTTTTTTTACGAGCCAATGCAGACCACGGGCGGCTGCTTCCCTGCTGGTTATGTCTTGGTAACGGTATCCATATTCAAGCAGAAAATAAATGGCACCTGATATACCTTCATCGAAGCCACGGGTAACCCGCTTCTTTTTCCTGCGGGTGAATTTCTGCTTGTAAAAGCCGTATGCCCAGGATCCATCCGGATCTTGCCTGTTGATTAGTAGCTGTGCAAGATTATGGAGCCTTTCCTTCACCATTTGCGGGCCCAGGAAGGGACTGCTGATCATAACAGCCATCCCTTGTCCCGGCGCACCTTTCATCATATCATACCCTGTATTTTCTTTTTCCAATAACTCGCCGATCCAGTTAAGGTATTCTGTTGTTGGATTTATCAATCCCTGGTGTATCGCCGTTGCCAGCGTAGCGGCAACCCCATCGGACCCGAAATGAAGACCGGTTTTAGCTTTTTCTATGCGGTTGATATATTTCTCCCTGATAAGATCCAGTGCTTTCTGAATATAGGGTCGTGTAACAGTAGTATCGAGCCCCGCACCATTTGCCTGGGCCAGCATATAGATAATACCGCTTACACCCCGGTTATAACTTGCATACCATCTTTTACGCAGTTTATGTTTATCCTCTGCAGGGGCCGGTGACATATCATCTGCAAACCAGCCCTTCGTTTCGTCCGCCATCAGCGGGGAGGCAAGGGTTGTAATGGCTTTCTGGATAGCA
>JACMJX010000267.1 GCA_014380425.1 Chitinophagaceae bacterium
ATCTTTGTAGATACGGGCATAGCTTCTGCAACGGGCCTGCTGGATCTTGAAACATTGCAATGGCATCCGGGTATTCTAAAGTTTGCCGGTATTACGGCGGAGCAACTGCCGGAGCTGGTTTCGCCCAAGTACACATTTACCAGCGATACAGTAACGGAGCACCTATCCATTCCGGCAGGTACGGTTATAGTAGCGGGGGGGTCGGATGGTGGCATGGCCAACCTGGGAAGCGGCGCTACGGATCAGCAAACTATGGCAATCACTATCGGTACCAGTGGAGCGGCCCGGATAATAGTAGACGGGATCGTTACCGACCCAGGCATGCGGATCTTCTGCTATCATCTTAAAGACAACTACTATTTTACCGGCGGGGCCAATAATAATGGTGCAGTGGTGCTACAGTGGATGAAAGAAATGCTTTTTGCAACGGAGGGAAGTTTCGATGATCTGTTTGAACATGCAGCTACGGCAGGCCTGGAAAAGGACGGCCCGCTTTTTCTGCCCTATATACTGGGAGAAAGAGCCCCCATCTGGAACTCCAATGCGAAGGGCGTATTCTTCGGCCTTACCATCAATCACTCGAAAAGCAGTATGGTAAGGGCTGCTATGGAAGGGGTCGTTTTCTGCTTGTACAGCATCGGCAAGATTTTGCTGGAGAAAAGAAGCGTTACGGCTATACAGGCATCGGGTGGTTTTGCAAGAAGTGCCTTATGGCTCCAGATATTGGCGGATGTGTTCAATATCAAAGTGAATGTAGCAGCATCTGTGGAAAGCTCGGCACTCGGCGCCGTACTATTGGGGAAAGAGGCAGTAAATGTAGACGCCGTGTTCGAACATAAAATTGCCGCTGTTTATGAACCTTCGGGAGACAACCATATCATTTACCAGGAGAAATTCGCCCGGTTCGAACGTATCTACGAACTACTGAAGGCTGAAATGGAATAAATGAAAAGGGTTTGCCATCATCAAAGGCTTTCTGGAGGTTGTGGTTGAAGTATCCGCACAAGATGATCGAATGATTGTAGAAAGAAGGTTTCTGCATGCTGCCAGTCTTTTAGTGAATGCTGCTTTGCCAGTTTTAGATAAATGCCATCAGATGCTATAGCAGGGAGGCTCCCATTCACGATCATCCCGTAGTTATCCGGTTCAAAATAATGTTGCCAGGGATCATTAGTGCTATTCACATACCAGCCATCCATTATACCAAGCCGCACCTGCTTTAGGATGTTCTTCTCGTAAAGCAACTTATACCTGCCTCCCAGCACCAAGTGAATGCTGAAATGGTTGCCCCACCAGAAAAAGGAACGGATGGCCAGAACGTCTTCTTTTTTAAAGAAGCGCGGATGATCCATCATAACATAAGGAAGTTGCCGGTAGCTTTCACCCCGGTAAATTTTCGGGGCTATAGCTGTTACTTCGCTGCCTGCATTAGCAGCGTGCATGGCAAGAAGATCACTATAGTGATGACTGAGGCGTCCGAAGAGGGCGTACACTTTCTGAGTGATACGAAGTTTGGCCATGATCCACGCACTATCCATAACGATGGCAAGTTCTTCGGCAGACAAGGCAAATTCCTCTTCCTGAAATTGCATAAGATCTTTTTAAACGTAACTCAGCCACCATTTACGATGGCTGCTTTTATAACGATCGTACCACCTGCATACCGGGTAAAGCAGGGCTATAGCCAGCAGCCATACAATGTATACGGCCCATAACGGATAACCAAAGCTATTGGGCCGGAAGAAAAACGGCCGCGATGGGATATCTGCGGCAGTGTAGCCCGCCACAAAAAAAGCGATCATGCACAATACATGTATGAGATACAGGTGCAGCAGGTAGTAAAAGAAAGGAACCCTTCCATAGATATTAAGTACCGATGTTACCCTGCTGGTTGTGTTCTGTAGCGCGGCAAGCACCAGCAGTGCCGGCCCTATGGTAACACAGGTGTACATGAGCGATGGCGGATATTTACTGATATTAAGGAAAGACATTAACGTAAACATTGCGCTGCCCTGTGGCTTCCAGGGCAGCGGATCGCCATACTGGTTGATGACACGCAGCAGGATAAACAGCCCGATAAGCAACAGGCCCGTTGTTACAAGTCTCTTCTTTCTCAGCGCAGCGTTCGTATTCGGGGCAAACCATTTACCCATGCAATACCCGAGGATTATAATACCCGTCCAAGGCAGAAAGGCATAAGCGACCAGCAGCACATGCCCCGGTATTATTAAATAAGGCGTAAACTGGCCATGATGCAGTAGATCCCACCAGAGGCCAGCGTTACCTTTCAATTCCGCTTCCGGGTAGTCGAGAAGATTATGGCCTAAGACGATTACGCAGCCCAGGGTTAGGATTAGAGTGAATGGCAGGTGAACCAGCAGAGACAGAACAACCATGCTGATGCCGATAGCCCAGATCACCTGCAATACGACGGCATCGAAGAAAGGGTCGAACGTCCATCCAAACGACACGATCACTACTTCAACAACGATAAGCCAGAGTCCTCTGGTCAAAAGAAAGCTGCTGAGCGCTTTCCTGCCTCTTTTTAAACCAACGAGATAAGCAGACGTGCCCGCGAGCAGCACGAATACCGGCGCACAATAATGGGTGATCCAACGGGTAAAGAAGAGGGCGGGATTTGTTTGGCTGAGATCCGTAGGTTCGAAGCGGAAGGCATCTACATGAAAATAGTCACGTACGTGATCCAGTGCCATCAGCACCATAACGAATCCCCTTAAGGTATCTATGGATTGGAAACGGCCTGTATTGGGCATAGCAGAACTTGTCATGATAGCAGTTTGATGTTTCTAGGAGTGTAAAATACACAAATAAAAACATTTTTACTTCCCGGTAATAAGTGGGTGTACTTACTATTATTCTTGTTCTGCCGGTTAAAAGCGGAGGTAGGCATAGAGCAAAGCCGGCAGCTCTTTAGCCTTCATTACGCCATTGCTCGGCGTCTTTCTTTTCTGCTTCTTCCTTCTTCTCTTCAGGTGCCGGGTTGGCGATCTTGGCCGCTTCAATGGCTTTTTTGCCCTCTGCTACTGACGGGTTCTTCTCCGGATTGCTTTCTGGCTTTGAAGATGTGTTTTCTGTTGTCATACGATCATTTATTAGTGAAATAGTTGATCTTTCTACAACCTTAAAAACCATACCACAGCAGAATTAGGTGCCGATTCCGGGTCTAGTATTTAAAAGCTTTCCCGTTTACCATTACTTCCTGCCTCGCTTCATCGAACGTGGCCTTATAGCCCGTGCGTACAGAAGCATTGGTCATGATATTGGCTATCGAGTGATAATAACCTGCTTCCACCGGAGCATTCGGTTGTTTGCGGCTACGGATGCATTCCATCCAGTTCCTCATGTGGCCGGAAGTAAGGTTATCCGCGCCTGTATTGGCCGAGGCTACCACTGTTTCAGCAGTAGTTGCAAGGCTTAGTTTTGATAAAAGGTTGGGCTGCATGTTCATGGCATCGGCGTGCCTTTTTTCAAGCCCACCCGTTGGAGAAACGGTATTAGTGATGAGGTTCATTTCTCCGCCATTGGAGTAATAAATCTCGGCTGGCTTTTCGTCGCCGTTGTGCATACGAGAAGAAAATATAACCTGGAAGCCCGAAGCCGGATCATTTTGAGGGCCATATTCAAATACGGCCGTCGTAGTATCCCAATTCCTGCGCCCGTCTTTCCACTGGTACACGCCGCCATAGGCAACAACGCTTCTTGGATGCTGAAGTCCCGTAAACCAATGCACAGAATCGATCTGGTGCGACATCCAC
>JACMJX010000268.1 GCA_014380425.1 Chitinophagaceae bacterium
AGGTAAGTTCCCCCTGGGAAAGAAAGTGATTGCTCACATGAATAAGTATTTTCACTTACCCTGTTCGTACCCGCCTCGTACCCCCTTCGCAGTTTGTTCGCAATTGTTCGAAGTCTGTTCGGGATTTTGCGAACAAACTGCGAAGCGGGTACGAAGCGGGTGCGAATAAAGCCAGTGACGGGAAAGCATCTCGTTCGTCTCTCGAAGGTCTCTCAAAGGTCTCTCGTTCGTCTGTATTCGAACGAGAGACTAACAAGAGACGAACGAAAGACTAAGGAGTGTACTTCAGGATGCCCCAAAACAGAATAAACCACTCCGAGAATACACCGATAGAAGAACAAATAAACATTTCAGGCCGTTTTAACAGGCCATATATCTAAAAAACCCCCACCTGGCAGAACAAATAGAACGAGAAACAGGGCGCCTGACAGGCACCCCTCTCATCAACCCGGATTCCGTACCTTCGCCCCGGAAATTTGATCTATGCTGCAACAACAAATAAAGGAACTGGCCAAGCAATACGCGGAAGAGTTTACGGGTATCCGCCGGCACCTGCACGCCCATCCCGAACTGAGCTACCAGGAATTTGAAACCTCGCAGTTTATACAAGCGCGCCTTACAGAATACGGCATTCCCTTCCAGGTAATGGCTACAACGGGTGTAGTAGGCCTTATAAAAGGCAGCAACCCGGAAAAGAGGATCGTGGCACTCCGGGGCGATATGGATGCCCTGCCCATACAGGAGGAGAACGAAGTGCCTTATAAATCGACCCGGCCGGGTATCATGCATGCCTGCGGCCATGATGTGCACACTACCTGCCTGCTGGGCGCGGCGAAAATTCTGAATGAACTCAAAGGCGAATGGGAGGGCACGGTAAAACTGATCTTTCAACCGGGCGAGGAAAAGAACCCGGGCGGCGCAAGCCTCCTGATCAAAGAGGGTGTGCTGGAGCACCCGAAGCCGCAGGCTATCTGCGCGCTGCACGTGAATCCGCAACTGGAAGCGGGCTTGCTCAGCTTCCGGCCGGGAAGGGCCATGGCAAGTGCCGATGAAATTTATATAACGGTGAGGGGTAAGGGTGGCCATGCCGCAGCTCCGCATCTTACCACCGATACTATCCTCATAGCCGCTCAGCTTATCGTGAGCCTGCAACAGATCATCAGCAGGAACAACAATGCGTTTTCGCCTTCCATCTTATCCATCAGCTCTATTCACGGGGGCTTCACCACCAATGTGATCCCCACGGAAGTGAAACTAATGGGTACCTTTCGGGCTATGGATGAAGCCTGGCGATTTAAAGCGCATGACCTGATCCGCAAACAAACCAAAGGGCTGGTGGAAGCCATGGGCGGAGAAGCGGATATCCATATCGATATTGGCTACCCCTCCGTGTTCAACGATGAAGATCTTTATGTAAAGGCACTGAAGATCGGGCAGGATTATATGGGTGCCGAAAACGTGGAGCTAACGGAAATGCGCATGGGTGCCGAAGATTTCGGGTACTACGGACTGCAGGTGCCGGGTTGTTTCTTCCGTCTGGGCACAGCCAGCAAGTTAAAAGGAATCACCGCGGGGGTGCATACACCCGTATTTAATATCGACGAAAGCGCCATTGAAACAGGAATCGGCATCATGGCTTCCATGGGTGCCTTTATCCAATAACCTGATTATACTATGCAAAAAGACCTTAGAAAAGAACAGGCTCTCGAGTACCATGCCAAGGGACGACCAGGCAAGATAGAAGTAGTGCCTACTAAAGAAGCTAAATCGCAAAGAGACCTTTCGCTGGCTTACTCTCCGGGTGTTGCCGAACCGTGCAAGGAGATTTATAAGAATGTGGAAGACGTGTACAAGTACACTGCCAAAGGCAACCTGGTGGGCGTTATCAGCAACGGTACGGCAGTGCTCGGTCTGGGTGATATAGGCCCCGAAGCAAGCAAGCCAGTGATGGAAGGAAAGGGAGTGCTATTCAAGATCTTTGCGGATATCGACGTGTTCGATATCGAAGTGAATGAAAAGGATCCCGAGAAGTTCGTGCAGGTGGTAAAGGCGCTGGAACCTACTTTCGGTGGTATCAACCTGGAAGATATCAAAAGCCCCGAATGTTTTTATATAGAACGGCGGCTGCGGGAAGAACTGCGCATACCCATCATGCACGATGATCAGCACGGTACGGCCATCATAAGCAGTGCCGCTTTATTGAATGCATTGGAACTGCAGAATAAAAAAATAGAACGGGTGAAGTTCGTGGTGAATGGCGCTGGTGCCGCTGCCATGGCCTGCGCCAAATTATACGTGTCGCTGGGAGCGAAGTATTCCAATTTTATCATGTTCGATAAAGACGGAGTGCTGCACCTGGGGCGAACAGACCTGGATGAAGACAAGCAGCGATTCGCGGTTGAAACCAGCGACCTCAACCTGGAGAAAGCGATGAAAGACGCCGATGTATTCCTCGGCCTCAGTATCGGCAACGTAGTAACACCTGCCATGATAAAAAGCATGGCGAAAAAGCCGATCGTATTCGCTATGGCCAATCCGGATCCCGAGATCGGTTATGAAGATGCCATTGCATCGAGAACCGATATCATCATGGCCACGGGCCGCAGCGATTTCCCCAACCAGGTAAACAATGTACTCGGCTTTCCCTATATCTTTCGCGGAGCGCTGGACATAAGGGCTACCGATATCAATGAAGCCATGAAACTGGCCGCGGTAAAGGCACTGGCGGAACTGGCCAAAAGCCCGGTACCGGATATCGTGAACCTTGCCTATAATGAAAACAATATCAGCTTCGGCCCTGATTATATTATTCCCAAACCACTCGATCCCCGGTTACTTGTTACCATCGCGCCGGCTGTAGCCCGGGCTGCCATGGAAAGCGGGGTGGCGCAGCGGCGGATAGAAGACTGGGATGCTTACGCGGAGGAACTGAATAAACGGCTGGGGCTGGATAACCAGCTGATGCGTGTTATCGGCAGCAAGGCCCGGCGCGACCCGAGAAGGCTGGTGTTCGCGGAAGCGGATAATCTGAAGATCATCAAGGTAGCGCAGATCACGTTCGACGAGGGTGTCGCTTATCCTATCCTGTTAGGTAACGAAAAGAAGATACGGGCTATCGCGGAAAAGAACAATATCGACCTGGACTGCATGCCGATCATCGATCCCTCCAGTGATGAACAACGGGAAAAGAGGAACCTTTACGGTGAGCTCTTTTTCAAGAAACGCCAACGTAAGGGCATCAATAAATATGAGGCGGCCAAGAAAATGACGGACCGTAACTACTATGGTTGCATGATGGTGGAAACCGGCGATGCGGATGCCATGATCTCAGGCCTTACAAGGAACTACCAGGACGTGGTACGCCCTGCCCTGGAAGTGATCGGTACGGAGGACGGGGTAAAGAAAATAGCGGGTATGTACCTGCTGCTCACGAAGAAAGGGCCGCTCTTTCTGGCAGACACTACGGTAAACTTCAATCCCACTGCGGAAGAGCTGGCAGACATAACGTTGCTGGTGGCGAAGGAAGTGCGGAACTTCAACCTGACACCCCGTATCGCAATGCTCAGCTATTCCAACTTCGGGAGCAGTACTTCCCCGGAAGCGAAGCTGGTGGCAGATGCACGTAAGATAGTGAAGGAACGCAATCCTTCGCTGATAGTTGATGGTGAGATGCAGGCCAGCGTGGCTTTCAATAACGAGATCCTGAAAGACAACTATCCGTTCAGCGAACTGGTAGATCAGGAAGTGAATACCTTGATCTTTCCCAACCTGGCGGCGGGCAACGTTGCTTATAACCTTTTGAAAGAAGTGGGCGGCGCCGATGCTATCGGCCCGGTGCTGCTGGGCATGAAGAAGCCGGTACACGTATTGCAACTGGGTAGTTCGGTAAGAAGTATTTTTAACATGGCGCTGATCGCGGTGATAGATGCGCAGATAAAAACTAAAACAGCAAATGGCCAGCTTATCGATAAGGATACCTGGTGGAAAAAGTTTAAAAAGGTAAGCAAGGACATATAAATAATTTATCTTCACCAAAAACAAATCACCTGTGCGGATATTTACCGAGACCGGGCGTTTTTTACTAATGCTGAGGGGCATGTTCTCCAAACCGGAGAACGCTAAAGTATACTGGAAAGAGTTTATGCATCAATGCAGTGATATTGGCATCGGCTCGCTGGGCATTGTCATGATCATATCGTTCTTTATCGGTGCCGTGTCTGCCCTGCAGACGGCCTACCAGCTGGTGAGCCCCATCATTCCGAAATCTACCATTGCCCAGATTGTAAGAGATACGGTAATACTCGAGTTTGCTCCTACATTAGTATGCATAGTGCTTGCAGGAGTAGTAGGCAGCAAAATAGCGAGCGAATTGGGCAATATGCGGGTAAGCGAACAGATCGACGCGCTGGAGATTATGGGCATCAACACAAAATCGTACCTGGTAATGCCGAAAATAGTGGCGGCGCTTGTTACTATTCCCATGCTCGTTGTTATCGCCGGCACGCTGGGCATACTGGGTGGCAGAATAGCGGGGGTTTCTACAGGTATCATGTCGGCTGCCGATTTCCATAAAGGGCTGCTCGGTAACTTTCTACCTTATAATGTATTTTTTGCCCTTGTAAAAGCCTATGTGTTTGCTTTTATCATTTCAAGCATCCCTGCCTATTTCGGTTATCATGTGCAGGGCGGAGCGCTCGAAATCGGAAGGGCGGGTACCAAAGCGGTGGTAGTAAGCTGTATCCTTATTCTGTTTGCGGATTATATCATATCGGCTTTGTTATTATAACTATTATAACGTTCACAGCACAGGCCTCAAGATGTACCAATGATTGAAATAAAAAACTTAAAGAAAGCTTTCGGCGACAAAACGGTGATCAAAGACGTAAGTGTGGTGATGGAATCCGGCAAGTGCAACCTGATCATAGGTTCCAGCGGAAGTGGTAAGACCGTCTTCATGAAATGCCTTGTTGGTCTTTTTGAACCAGACAGCGGAGAAATCCTCTATGGCGGGCAGAACTTTACGGTTATGAACGATGAGCAAAGAAAGGAACTGCGCCAGCAGATAGGCATGCTCTTTCAAGGCTCGGCGCTCTTCGATAGTATGACCGTGGAGCAGAACATCATGTTTCCGCTGGATATGTTTACCAAGCTTTCTTTCCGGGAAAAACTGAACCGGGTAAACGAGGTATTGGAGCAGGTGGAGATGAAGGACGTGAACCGGAAGTTTCCTGCGGAAATAAGCGGGGGCATGAAAAAGCGTGTAGGCATCGCAAGGGCAGTAGTGCTCAATCCGAAATACCTGTTCTGCGACGAACCGAATTCCGGACTCGATCCGCAGACATCACTGGTGATCGATAAACTCATACAGGATCTTACCATCAAATACAATATCACCACAGTGGTAAATACGCACGATATGAATAGTGTGATGGAGACGGGCGATCATATCATCTACATGTACCAGGGTGAAAAGGAATGGGAGGGCAGCAATAAAGAGATCATCTTTAGTAAGAGCCAGAAACTGAACGACTTTATCTTTGCTTCAGAATTTCTGAAAGATGCAAAAGACATGCGCATGCTGGAAGCGAAAGGCAAAATAGACAACGACCGCAATATGGACGAATTGCTGAAAGATTAGTTTTTAACCCTTATTTTTGCGCGACTAAATAACTCATACATGGCTGTTTTAGTAAACAAAAACTCGAAGATCTTAGTTCAGGGCTTTACAGGCACGGAAGGCACATTCCATGCTACGCAGATGATAGAATACGGCACTCACGTGGTAGGCGGCGTTACTCCGGGCAAGGGAGGTTCTACGCATCTTGACCGCCCTGTATTCAACACGGTAGCGGATTGTGTAAGAACTACGGGCGCCAACGTATCGATTATTTTTGTGCCACCGGCATTTGCCGCAGATGCCATCATGGAATCTGCGGAGGGCGGTGTAGACCTGATTATTTGCATCACGGAGGGAATTCCGGTTCAGGATATGGTGAAAGTGAAGAACTTTTTGCAGGGTAAAAACACCCGGCTTATCGGGCCCAATTGCCCCGGAGTTATTACCGCGGATGAATGTAAGGTGGGCATCATGCCGGGTTTCGTTTTTGTGAAGGGTAAGATCGGCATTGTTTCCAAATCTGGTACACTTACCTACGAAGCGGCAGACCAGGTAGCGAAGGCCGGTCTGGGTATTTCCACAGCTATCGGCATTGGAGGTGATCCCATTATTGGTACCCCTACTAAAGAAGCCGTTGAACTACTGATGAACGATCCTGAAACGGATGGCATCGTAATGATTGGTGAGATCGGTGGCAGCATGGAAGCAGAAGCTGCGCAGTGGATCAAAGAGCACGGCACCAAACCGGTAGTGGGTTTCATAGCTGGGCAAACCGCACCTCCCGGTCGCAGAATGGGCCATGCCGGCGCCATCGTAGGCGGCGCCGACGATACTGCTGCTGCCAAAATGAAGATCATGGAAGAATGCGGCATCTACGTGGTAAAGAGCCCTGCCGATATCGGCAAGAAGATGGCGGAAGTTATAAAGAAGTAATTGTTGTTCAGACTAACATAGTGGTTCTATATCCAAAGCCCCAGGTTTAACCCTGGGGCTTTTTTGGCTCACGTGACAATGAACGATACGGTTCGAACACTTGGTAGTGGGAGATTCCAAAGGGAGACAGAATATATTCTACTTTTGCGGCATGCAGACCGACTTTCTCCTTATTGGCCAGGGCATTTGTGGTACTTTCCTGAGCTGGGAACTTAAGAAGGCGGGGAAGTCGTTTATC
>JACMJX010000269.1 GCA_014380425.1 Chitinophagaceae bacterium
ACCTGGAAGAGCTGGCGCGCTCTGTGATGTCTTTCAAATTCTCTCTGAATTATTCCCTTCATTTAAGAAAAACGGATCATTTCGTAACGGGTTATCTTCATTCCAGAACAGCGCATTTCAAGGTGCTGCTGGTGCAATACTGGACGCTGATAGGCTTTAAAACGCTGATCACTGCCGCCATGCTGATAGTAGGTGTGGCATTGCTCGTAGATCAGCAGATCAACATAGGACAATTCATTGCCGCTGAGATCGTGATTCTTACCATCATAAGTTCAGTGGAAAAACTGATCGTCAATCTTGACAGCGTTTATGATGTAATTACCTCTACTGAAAAACTGGGCACTTTAACGAACAAACCCCGGGAAGAAAACGGCACATTGTCACTATCCGAAAACAACACAGGACTGGCTTTACAGGCCCGCAACCTCACTTTCGGATATGGGCAAGATGAGCAGATCCTTAAAAACCTGACATTCGATATTAAAAGCGGTGAAAAGATTTGTGTAGTGGGGCCTTATGCCTCCGGCAAATCAACACTGCTGAAAGTTCTCAGCGGATCTTATGGGCCCTTTACCGGCGAACTGAATATCAATGGTATGCCGATAACTCTTTACGACAAGAACTCCATCCGTAGAAAAACCGGGGTAATGCTGCATCAGGAAGATATTTTCCAGGGTACGCTTTGGGAGAACATTACGATGGGTAATGAAGAAATCTCCTTTGAAGACGTCATCGCCTTTTCCGATGCCTCGGGCTTGCAACTACTGCCTCTCAATAATAAAGAAATGCTGCTGGCACCGCTTCAGATTGCTGGTCAGCATCTTTCAGACCGCTTCGCGCGTAAAGTAATTTTACTGCGCGCGTTGATCAAGCGTCCGGGGTTGTTATTGCTGGAAGAGCCCTGGCTGGGGTTCGAGGAAAATGATGCCGCACAGGTAAAAGATTACTTACTCCATAAAACCAGGGGTATTACAACCATCGTGATCACTACAGATACTTCCTTTGCCCGGGAATGCGACAAAGTGCTGTTGCTGGATCATGGCATGGTGAAAGCTTATGGATCCTGGGATGAAATACAAAATGTAATTTAATATGGAACAGATCAGACAAATTGTAGAAGCGGAAGTAAAAAACAAGCGCCTCAAAGCCTTTGATTCCGTATACGGTGCCCGAAGGCCAAGCTATATCAAGTACTGGGCTACAGGCATCCTGCTGTTTCTCATCGTATTGCTCTTTATGCCATGGACGCAGAATATAAGGGCCCGCGGCATAGTTACAACGTTGCGGCAGGAGCAAAGACCGCAGGAGCTTCCTGCGATCATTGGGGGAAGAATAGTGAAGTGGTATGTGAAGGAGGGCGATCTCGTGCAGGCGGGCGATACTATTGCGCAACTAGCGGAAATAAAAGACAGCTACCTGGATCCACAATTACTCTCCCGTACCCAGGAACAGATCCGGGCCAAGTCGGCTTCGGTGGTTTTTTATGGAGATAAAGTAAGAGCGACCGATGCGCAAATGGTGGCAATGGAAAGGGCAAGGATTTTAAAAGTGGAGCAATTGGGTAACAAGCTACGGCAACTGCAGCTCAAGATATTGAGCGACAGCATGGATCTTGCTTCAAGCCTGAACGACGTGAAGATTGCCGAGGAGCAGTACAGGCGTCAATTGGTGATGCGTGATAGCGGGCTTGTTTCCCTGGTGCAGGTGGAGCAGCGCAACCAGGCCTTCCAGCAGGCAACGGCGAAAAAGATCAGTGCGGAAGTAAAGCTCGCCAATACCCGTACCGACCTTACCAATACCTACATCGAACAGAACCAGATAAATCAGGAATACTCGGAGAAAATATTCAAGAGTCGCGGCGACAGGGCCTCGGCGGAAAGTGATATTGCAGGGGGGCAAGCGGAGATTGCCAAGCTGTCTAACCAGTACTCGAACTATTCTATCCGCGAAGGTTACTACTTTCTTAAAGCACCGCAAAGTGGTCAGATAACGGGCGCTGCACATGCGGGTATCAACGAGATTGTAAAAGAGGGCGAGACACTGGTAAAAGTGGTGCCTCGCCAAATGCAATACGCGATTGAACTCTTTGTGCGCCCGGTCGATCTTCCGCTGCTTTCCCGCGGTCAGAAAGCGAGATTTCAGTTCGATGGCTTTCCCGCTATTGTGTTCAGCGGATGGCCGTCTGCTTCTTACGGCACGTTTGGGGGTACGGTGGTGGCTATTGAAAATTCCATCAGCACGAATGGCAAGTTCAGGGTATTGCTCTCAGAGGACAAAGACGACCGGCCATGGCCGGTCGAGCTTAAGGTGGGCGCGGGTGCGCAGGGTATTGCTCTGCTGAAAGATGTGCCGATCTGGTACGAACTCTGGCGAAATATCAATGGCTTTCCACCTGATTATTATAAACCAGTAGCAGGCAATAATGAAAAAAAGTAATGCATACGGCTTATTGATCGCTTTAATGTGCATGTGGCATCCGGGCTTTGCGGCAGACTCTACCAAGGTGCTTTCCAGAGACGCCCTTATGGGCATTATCCTGAAATACCATCCCGTTGCCAAACAGGCCGGCCTTCGTGTAGAAAGAGCTGTGGCAGGTATTACTGAATCGAGAGGAGCATTTGATCCAACGGTAAAAGCAGATCTTGACAGAAAAACCTTCGATGGTACGCGATACTACAGCTATTTTCACCCGAAGCTAAGCATCCCTACCTGGTATGGCATAGAGATAAAAGCAGGCCTGGAAGAAGTGTCGGGAGACCGGGTTAATTCCGAATCGACGCTTGGTAAAACGAGCTATGCAGGCATCACCATTGCTGCTCACGGCCTGCTGTTTGATGAGCGTAGGGCTGTTCTTCGACAGGCGCAGAGTTTTTACCAGCTCAGCGGGGCCGAACAGCAATTGGCTATCAACGACCTGCTGTTCAGCGCCCTCACCAACTACTGGAGCTGGGTACAGGAATACCGCGTTTACCAGGTACTTACGGAAGCCTTGAAAGTGAACGAGCAAAGAATCCGTTTCATAAAAACCGAGTATGAACAAGGTGCCCGGGCGGCCATCGACACAGTGGAGGCTATCACGCAGCTACAAAATATACAGTTGCAGCAGCAGGCGAGCCGGCTAGCAGTGCAGAACGCCGGGCTGGCATTGTCTGTGTTTCTATGGCTCGAAACGGGTGCTCCTGCTGCCTGGAACGAGCAAATAGTGCCGGATAATGAAGCCACGAGCAGTTTTTCCGTAAGCAACCTCCCTGGTCTGGAGCAGCTGATCACAGAAGCGCTTACCCGCCATCCTAAACTGAATGCCCTTAAATATAAAACCGATATACTTCGTATAGACAGCCGGTTGAAAGCGCAATACCTGTTGCCGAAGGTAAATCTGAACGCCAACCTGCTCAATAAGGGTTATACCCTTCCTGACAAAGTATCTTCCCAGTTCCTGTCGAATAATTACAAGTTGGGCTTCGATGTTAGTATGCCCCTGTTTTTAAGAGAGGCGCGGGGCGCGTACAGGTCTGCAAGATTGAAAGTGGAAGAAAACGAATGGGAGATAAAGTTGCAGCTGGTAGAGGTGGAGAATAAAATAAAGCAGTACTTCAATGAAGTGGCGAACCTTGAAAAGCAACTGCTTCTTTCCGAGCAGATGTTCGTCAATGCGCAGCGACTGTACCAGGCAGAACGAACCCGGTTGGAGGTGGGAGAGAGCACCCTCTTCCTATTGAACTCCCGCGAAAACAAGTTGCTGGAAACAGCACAGAAACTGCAGGAAGTTACCGTTAAACGAAACAAGAGCTATACCGGGGTACTCTGGGCGGCATATAAATTAGTACAACAATAACAAGCGCGAACACCGATGCACAACCAAACTGCTTCATGATACTTTACTATTAAATAAGCTTATGGAACTACAACTGCAGATAAAAATGAACCCTCATCTCTACGTTCGCGATCCTGAACAGTCGGAACTGGGGCGTAATATCATTCGTCACAGCATTGGTATGATCCATACCCTGGGTTTTGAAGAGTTTACATTTAAGAAGCTTGCACAGCAGGTTGGAAGTACTGAAGCAAGCATTTACCGGTATTTCGAAAACAAACACCGCCTTCTTACCTATATCACCACCTGGTTCTGGACCTGGATGGAGTACCAGTTGTTATTCCATACCAATAACGTACGAGAAACGAGTGAGAAGATCAATATCACAATAAGCCTGCTCTGCTTTCAGATGGAGGATAAATACAACCTGGATCATATAGATAAAACGGCGTTGCATCAGATCGTAATTTCAGAAGGCAATAAGGCATACCTTACCAAGCATATCGCAGAAGATAACAAGGCAAGGTTGTTCAAACCCTATAAAGATCTCTGCCATCGCATCGCCGAAATCTTTCTTGAATACAAACCCGGCTATCCTTTTCCCCATTCACTGGCTAGTACGATGATAGAAACGGCTTATCATCAGTTATACTTTAAAAACAATCTTCCCTCCCTTACCGATCTGAATGGTAAAGACAGCGAGAACCTAATCATTGATTTTTTAAAACAACTGGTACTAAGTTCGCTAGACTGCTATAAAGCCCAGAAAAGTTGATGAAGGGGTGTATAATGAAAAAGCCGCTCCCTATTTTTTAAATATGGGAACGGCCGGTTATTAATTACAGGGTGTCAACAAGTGCCGGTTATTAAAGGGATATTGAATGAGTGCCAGCGATACAAATGTATTGCATATCCCCCTGGGCTGTAAGAGGAGAACTGCCTGATATTGGCAGTGCGGAAAATATGCTCTTTGTCGTAATTTTACCTTCACTTCAGGTTTACAGGTGGCCTTGCAGCCCCGCGGTGCTATTCAGAAGCAGGGAACAGTACACGCATTCGATAGATGATGTAACGCGTGTATATCGTTTCTTATCAGAGATCAAGTACGGCAGTTTTTATTATAACGAACTTTGTGTCTGAAATAAGAACGACATGAACACAAGAATGGAAATTGGAATCGACAGCTTCGCCGCAGCCGGTTCCGGCATCAGCAACAAAGATTCTTTAGCACAACTTCTTCAACGGGTAGAACTCGCCGACCAGGCCGGCCTCGATGCATTCGGGATCGGTGAACACCATCGCAAGGAGTTTCTCGACGCCGCACCCGCCGTTATTCTAGCCGCCGCCGCTGCCAAAACGAGCCGTATACGGCTTGGCAGTGCCGTTACGGTGTTAAGCGCCGCCGACCCGGTGCGCGTGTTTCAAAACTTCGCCACATTGGATCTTATTTCCGGAGGTAGGGCTGAAATGATCGTGGGCCGCGGATCGTTCATAGAATCCTTCCCCCTTTTTGGCCTTCAGCTCAATGATTACGACGCCCTTTTTACAGAGAAACTTGAGTTGTTACTTAAGATCCGCGATAATGAAGTGGTTACCTGGTCAGGAAAGTTTCGTCCTGCACTGAATAATCAGGCCATCTATCCCCGGCCTTTGCAAAACCCGCTTCCTATAGCAATAGGCGTTGGCGGCACTCCTGAATCATTCGTACGTGCCGGCACGCTCGGTTTACCTCTAATGGTTGCTGTTATCGGTGGAGAAACGCACCGATTCCGTCCGCTGGTAGATCTGTACAGGAAGGCCGGCGAAAAGGCAGGCCATGCACCGGAACAACTGAAAGTAGGGCTGCACTCGCT
>JACMJX010000270.1 GCA_014380425.1 Chitinophagaceae bacterium
ATAGGGCAGGAGAAAAAAGATTGGGAAGATGGCGAAATTGAAAATGTAGAAATCGAAATTGTAAAGGAGCGCCAGATTACTTTGCCAAAGGCTAACCGTAACTTTGAAAAAATTCCACCGCGTTCGTCGGAGCCAATCAAGCCACCGATCACCTACGATTTCAGATCATTTAACTTCCAGGCTCCACAAATCAATACCCAAGTACGACCTCTGAAGTTAAAGCCCGAGGGCCAGTCACGAGTTTATGGCGGATTTTTAAGGGCAGGTTTTGGAAATTATGTTTCTCCACTGCTGGAAGCATATATCAATACAACACGTGATAAGAATAAGCTGATTGGCGCTCACGTCTTTCATAACAGCTCGGACAAGGGGCCTGTGGACGACAGAAATTCCGGCAGCGGAACATCTACTATTTCCGTTTTTGCAAAATCTTTCAACGAGAGCATTGCTTTTTCTGGAAGCGCAGGATTTGAAAACAGGACCACGCATTTTTATGGTTATCCTGAGGGTCAGGAGGTAAAAGCAAATTCGATTAAACAATCGTTCAATCTTTTTAAGATCGCTGGCGATTTATCAAATGCAAAGAATGCAGATTTTTCTTATAAGCTTGGTGCGGGTTTTAGTTATCTCACAGATAAGTACAATGCGCGTGAGACGGAAGCGGACTTTACATTTAGATCAGCGTACGAGCTAAATGAGGATTCCAGGATAAATATTAAAGCCGACTATATTATCATTAGTCGTAAAGATTTTTTGGTAGAGGCAAAAGCCCGTAACCTTTTTACGGTAGCCCCCGCGTATGAATTTCTTGCAATTGAAGACCTTAAAGTAAGTGTTGGTTTTATAGCCGCATTTGAAAATGATACTATTGATTCAAAAAGCACGCACATTTATCCTGACCTGAAAGCTACCTATCCGCTTAGCCCATCAGTTGATGTTTTTGCCACGTTAAACGGCGGTATAGATAAAGTCTCTTTACAATCCCTCTCGTACGAGAACTTATGGCTGGCACCGAATGTACCGGTTTTTCACACGAACCGCGCGCTCGACTTCGGGGTAGGTTTAAATGCAAAACTGGGGAATAAAGTAGCTGTGCACACCGGTCTTTCATTCGCCAGTTTAAAGAACTACTACTACTTCGTGAATTCTGAGGACGATCAATCAAAGTTCGATGCAGTTTATGATGGGGGAGCAGGAACAAGAAGAACCAATTTATATGCTTCGCTAAGTTATGTCCAGTCTGAAGTCGCGAAGTTTATGCTACGGGGAGATTTCTACTCCTACGGTACAGGAAACGTCCCTGAAGCCTGGCACCGCCCTACATATCGCCTAACTGTAAATGGTTCCTATAATCTGTACCAGAAAATACTTTTTCATGCCGACCTTATTGCACAGGGGGGGATGAAGGCGTTAGACCCATTAACTGATCAAACGGTGAAGCTTGATGGCGCTTTTGATTTGAACTTTAAGACAGAGTACCTTTTTTCAGAAAGTCTTTCAGCGTTTATACAGTTGAATAATATTGCGTCAAACAAGTATCCGATTTTCCTTCACTATCCCGTCCGTGGCTTTCAAGTTATGGGCGGTATCACATGGAGTTTTTGATACCGTCGATCCGATGAAAGGATGTATTACTGTTGGGGAGTGTAAGGGGGGTAGGCAACGCTTGTATCGGTGAAATTTTAGCTTAATTTTGTATAATTACTTGGTACTTAACCATAAAGCCCAGAATATGGCAAGAAGAAAAAAACAAAACGAAGACCTACCTCAGGAAAATCTTGATAGTTCGGATGATACATTCGGGCTTCCGGAGATAGAGTATGAACCGCTTCAGCGTAATGAACGGGAAGAACAAGTAACCGAACAAGTAACGCCGGAACCTCAAGATGAATCTTCATTCACGCCTGAAGAGGAGCAACGTGAAGAGGTACCGGTGGAAGAGGAGCAAATAAAGGAAGAGTTCGTTGAAGACAATCAATTTTATGAACCATCATATTCATATTCGTATCAGGACGAAAAGCCAGCGATATGGCCTAAGGTATTAGGGGGTCTGCTTATCTTATTAGTTGTGGGCGCTGCCATTTGGTATTTTGTAGATATCAGGCCGAAACAACTGGCAGAGGAAGCAAAGCAAAGAAGAGAGCTGTTAGCGAAGCAGGAAGTGGCAAGGAAGCAGGAAGCGGAAAAACTAGCTGCGCAACGATTGGCTGAGGAAGAGAGAAAAAAGGCAGAAGCAGTACCTTTGCAACCTGAAGCTCCTCCAGCCGGTACGATCGAAACACTAAGTGGCCGGACTGGCCGTTATTACGTCGTGGTTGCAAGTGCAATTGATGGGGACCTTATTATGGACTATGCCAAGAAATTAAGTTCAAAGGGAGTAACATCAACCGTTATTCCGCCGTTTGGTAAGACCAAATTTCACCGTCTTGCCGTAGCTGCGGGCGACACTTACGAAAACACACAGGCAACGGCTGACGGTATGAAGGGTGGAGATTACGGTGATAAGGTCTGGGTAGTCAGATATTGAATGTAAGTCTTCGAATTGTGCTTTAAGAGGGTGATATACTTTCACCATTAACTATTTTTTAAACTAACTCGTCTACATGATTTTACTTCAAATTGTGACGGATGCCGTTGCGGTACCGGAAACAGCAGAGGGTCAATCTTTATCTGTAATTGAACTAGCGATCAAAGGAGGTTTCATGATGGTACCTATCGCGCTGCTATGGGTTCTGGCTATCTACCTTTTTATTGAGCGCATACTGACCATTAATAAAGCGAACCAGGACCCAGAGGGTTTTATGGGGCGCGTAAAGGAACTAGTGCTTCGTGGTGACATTGGTGGTGCGAAAATGTTGTGTTCACAAAATAACACACCTGTTGCCCGAATGATTGAAAAGGGGGTATCCCGAATCGGAAGTCAAAAAGAGCATAGAGGCTGCCATCGAAAATGTTGGTAAAATCGAAGTTTTTAAACTGGAGAAGAACCTGGCCACATTAGCTACGATTGCCGGTGCAGCGCCGATGATGGGGTTTCTAGGTACTGTAATCGGAATGGTTGAGGCTTTTATTTCCATCTCCCAAGAAGAAGGGACCGTTAGTCCCAAATTGCTGTCGTCAGGTATCTACACAGCAATGATTACTACCGTGGCTGGCCTAATCGTCGGTATTATAGCATACCTGGCTTATAACTTCTTGGTTTCCCGAGTGCAGAAGGTCATTCACAAGATGGAATATACATCCATTGATTTTATTGACCTCCTGCAGGAACCGCGATAACCGTAAAACTGTTCTCACGATATGAATATTGGTGCAAAAAATAAGATTGATGCAAGTTTCAGCATGGCATCAATGACTGACTTGATCTTTCTATTGCTTATATTTTTTATGCTTACTTCATCTTTTGTTACCCCTTCCGGACTGCCGGTTAACTTACCCAGTAGTAAGGCCAGCAGCATTGAAGTGCAAAAGGTTTCAGTAACGGTAACAAAGGGTCTTCAATATTATGTGAATGATAAGAAGGTCACAAAAGCAACGCTCGAAGGTGAATTGAAAAGCAGGTTAGGAGGCGCGGGAGGATCTGTGATTTTACATATAGACAAAGATGTTGCATCGGAACACCTGGTATATGTTGCCGGCCTTGCAACATCCATGGAAGCTAAAGTAGTAATTGCTACAAAGCCAAAATAAGAAATGACCGAAACGCAACAGGAAAAGAAAAACAGAAAGATCGCATTTTTATCCACGGCAGGGATACAGGTGCTGGTTGTGCTTTTGTTGTTCCTGATCATTGCGTGGCGTGCACCAAATCCTCCATTACCAGAGTACGGCATTGAACTTAATTTTGGAATGGATACTGAGGGAAGCGGAGATGTGCAGCCTGAAACACCAGTTGGTAATGAAGGCGATCTTCCTGAAGAAACCGCTGAACCAGAGGAGCAGCAAACGGAGGAAGTAAAAGAGGTTCTTGAAGAAGCTATACCAACTGAAGCTAAGCCAGTGGAGGAGCAGGTCGTTTCCAAAGAAGAAAGTCCTGTTGTTGTAAAAGAAAAGAAAGAAGAGCCAATTAAGCCTGTCGTTGAAAAGCCTAAGGAAAAACCAATAGAAGAGAAGAAGGTGGAAGAAAAGAAGGTTGAAAAGAAACCAGTGGTAGATACGAAAGCAGTTTATAAACCCAGTACTCAAGCGGCAGAGTCAGATAAGGAAGGTAACAAGGAAGGAAAACCTGGCAATCATGGTGACGACAAGGGTAAAACTGGTGATAAGGGAAGTCCCGAAGGAACATTAGATGCAAAAGCTCTTTATGGTCAGCAGGGTGGAGGCGGAGGCGGTGTCTCCATGTCTGGTTTTAATGGTTTTAGCTTTCCGGAAGTTACTACACCCCCATTACCAGATGACGCCTATGGCGTGTACGAATTTATCGTGAAGGTCGATGATCAGGGTGATGTGATATCAGTTACTCCCCTTAAGCGTGGTCTTAGTCTTGAAGCCGAGCGGAAATTAAAAGAGGTTATACAGAGATTGGTTTTTATTCCAAAGGGCTCAAATCTCCCTCCACAATCAGAGGGAAAGATAACATTTAAGGTTGTTTCGAAATAGTTGATTCAACATACATTGCTTCGTAATTTTTTTCAAGCCTACCTGGGCCAGGTTGTAAAGTTTCAACTGAGAATTCTCCCGCAAAAAGCCTGTAATTCAATCTGAAATCACTACCTTAAGTGTATAATAATATGTCCCGTTATGTTACTTGACTTTGACAAGGCTGCCAGACAAACTCTGCGTTACCTCTTTTCGGAATAT
>JACMJX010000271.1 GCA_014380425.1 Chitinophagaceae bacterium
CGTTTTTGCGCAGCTGATACAAGCACTATGGAAAGAGAGTAGCTATTGCAGGTCTGACAAGCAGGACTCACTAAATCTTTAAAAGGTACAAATGACGAAAGTCAACCGCTGAAAATCAATTTCACTGATTTAAAATTACCAAAAGGCATCCTTGTAACCAGCATTGAAATAGAAAAAGGGAGCCATCCTTTCGTAAAAGAGGGCTAAGCGGCTCAATAATGCGTATTATTTCCGTCGTATTCCAGGCATTAAGTACCCATCATCCTAGGCACATCCTAGGTAGATCCTAGGTAGATTCTAGGTACATTCTAGCTACCTGTACGTAGTATCTACGTAGGATGTACCTAGAATCTACCTAGGATGTGCCTAGATTGATGCCTATATAATGGTTTGAATAATGGGCAAAAAAGGAAGAAATATCTTTTAGTAACTCTTTTAAAAGTTTTGCCGATTACTGAAAGATGTTTTTTAACCTTTACGGATTACTTATTGTTTCACGTGGAACAAGGGGGTGAGGAGGATAGCGTAATGCTACCACTCTAAGTACCGGCGACAGCGTTTAAAAAGGATGTTTGTGCTTAATGATGGAAATGCAGTACTTCTTATACGTATAATTTGCAGGAAGCAACCGGAAATACGCGGGGTATTCTTTAAAAAACAGACTGGAAAAGATGAAGATCGGAGAGAATTAGTAAATATCCCTGATAATGATAAAGACCATGGAAACGAACCGAAACAGAAAAATAAGCAATTTTACACAAGGAACGCTTTAATGCACTGATCTTCTCTTTCTCTCATCACTCTTTTCTCTGCGTCCGTTTTGTCTTTGTATCCACATAAGTGAAGGGCGCCATGGAAAATAACACGTAGTAACTCCTGCTGAAAAGATGCCTGGAATCTCAAGGCATTTTCCCTTACCAGGTCTATGCTGATGTAGATTTCTCCTTCTGCCGAATCTCCACCAGACAGATCAAAAGTGATGATATCCGTGTAATCATCATGAGAAAGGTATTTTTGATTGATTTCAAGGAGGTATTCGTCATTGCAGAATATGTAGTCGAGCGACTTTAAGCTCTTTTTCTCTTTCTCAAATAAATCGATCAGAAACTGCTTCAAGGGGGTACGCTGCTGCAGAAAGGAGCCGGGAAGCATGAAATGAAAACGAATAACAGGCTTGACTGTTTTACTCATTTTCAAAAATCGTAAAACAAATTCACTTATCAAGATTACATTTGGCTAACTTGCCTGGTATAAGTGAATAAAGAAGTGCAATGACAAGATTATCAGAATTGAAGGTGGGTACAATCGCGGTTATTAAGTCTTTCGAGAATAACGATATTTTTCTAAAACTAATGGAAATGGGCTGTGTTCCGGGGGAAAACATCAGGATTGAACAAATTGCACCTCTTGGAGATCCCATTTCGGTATCAGTTTCCGGTTATACCCTTAGCCTTCGCCTCGATGAGGCAGAAAACATTTTTGTTGAGCCCATCCAGCTTGCTAAAGCCTGAATCTCATTTTACCGATCAATCAACTGACAGTTTATGAAAGTCGGACTTTATTTTGGATCCTTTAATCCCATCCATGTAGGCCATTGCATCATTGCAAGCCATGTGGTGAATAATACGGATCTGGATCAGTTATGGTTGATCGTTTCACCACAAAATCCCTTGAAAGATTCCGCGTCTTTGTTAAACGAATACCACCGGCTTCACTTGGCTAAAATTGCGGTAAAGGATGACCCCCAAATCAAAGTGAGTGATATAGAGTTTCATTTACCGCGCCCCTCATTTACAATCGATACACTCACTTACTTGAACGAGAAATACCCACAGCACCAATTTAGTGTTATACTGGGAAGTGATAGTTTTCAGAACCTTGCCAGGTGGAAAAATAGCGATCAGTTGATCAGTCTTTATGATATGTTTATTTATAAAAGGCCGGGATATGAGATAACCATCACGAGGCCTAACCGTATCACCATTTTAGATGCGCCCCTTTTAGAAATATCATCCACAAGAATCCGGGAATATATCAGGGCAAATAAGTCTGTCCGGTTCCTCCTTACTGAGAATGTAAGACAGGAAATAGAAGACAATGGTTACTATAAATAAAAATTATAACGGGTAAAACCTTGATATGTAATATCATTGCATATAAAGAAATTGAAACCAGCATACCAGCATGGCTCTTCTGCGTCATACCCTGTTTCTCAAATCAGTGCTTTTACACAGTCTTACCGCTTTCGGGGGGCCGCAGGGTCATTATGGAATGATGCTGAAAACATTCGTGCACGAGCGAAAGGATCTTACCGAAAAGGAATTGCTTGAATACAATGTGTTCTGCAATTTTCTTCCGGGCGCTTCATCTACCCAGATACTTACATTGATCGGCTATAAGAGAGGCGGCATTCCGCTTGCCATACTAACACTTCTTATCTGGATCTTTCCTGCGTGCTCTCTAATGGGGCTGCTGTCGTTTATAGTAAAACAGGTTGATAATCAACATCTTATATCTGGACTGTTTAGATTTATTCAGCCGATGGCGGTTGGCTTTCTTGTGTATGCCGCCGTTCAGGCTTTTAGAATATCGGTGAAGAATACAATAACGCGTATTATAATGATCGCTGCAGCCGTCGCCACATTTGCTTTGTTTAAAGCACCCTGGGTTTTTCCACTGTTGATAGTGCTGGGTGGGATAACTACTAACTTGAGCGACAAAAGAATACCCGAAATAAATGTGAGCAGGAAGAAGATAAAATGGGCCAATATCTGGCTATTTGCTTCTTTATTTATTCTTGCGGGTGTATTGAGTGAAATGGCCAGAAAGCAAAACTGGCAGGATCGCCGTCCTATTAACCTTTTCGAGAACACCTATCGTTTCGGAAGCCTGGTATTTGGTGGAGGGCAGGTGCTGATACCTATGATGTACGAACAGTTCGTTGCACGCCCGGAGTCGGAGCGGGTGATGCGAAAAAACCCGAACGTGGTGAAGATCAGTAAGGAAGATTTTTATACAGGCGCAGGTATAGTACGGGCTATTCCTGGTCCGGTGTTTTCGATAGCCTCGTTTACGGGGGGCATAGCCATGCGGGATTGGGGGCCTACGGGCCAGGTTTTGGGCTGCATCATAGGCTCGGTGGCAATTTTTTTACCCAGTGCCCTGCTGGTACTGTTCTTTTACCCCGTATGGCATAACATGAAAAAACATACTGCCGTGTATCGCTCTCTGGAGGGGATCAATGCTGTAGTAGTAGGTATTATGTTCGCCGCTACTTTTTATATGATGAAAGATCTTTCCATTGCAGATGCAAAAGCCATAAGCCTGGTGAACATAACGGTGATAGCAGGTACCTGGGCCTTGCTTCATTATACCAGGGTTGCCTCCCCCATTATCGTTTTAGCATGCCTGTTACTGGGGCTTGTTTTTTAAGGGGTCGTTTCCATACCGGCAATAATCTTATTCACTTCTTCCTCCGTTGCACGTAATTTAGACTGACAATAAGAAATAAGCTCAGAAGCACGCTTCACCTTTTCTGCAAGCACATCTACAGAAACAGCTTCCGTTTCAATTTCATTAGAAATCTGTTTAAGCTCCTTATACGCCAACTCATACGTTAAATAAGTCTCCATCTATTTTTGTTTTAGATTTGATAGTAGAAAGTATGTCTGTATCCGCAAGCCTAACAATGATATCGCTGTAATCGGCCAGCTTATCAGCATCACTTATTATTTTCCCTTCCTGGTATACGATGGCAAACCCTTTCTTTAAAATATTTACCGGACTCATCAGCCTTGCTATCGAGTCATGATGCATTATCTCCGCCTGTTTTCGGGAAAGAAACAGTCTTGAGAACGTCCATAAATTACTTTGCAGATTCTTAAGATCGTGGTTCAAGCTGAATACCCTTGACTTTGGCCTGGAGACGAGGTGATTATAAGAAAGTACGATCTCGGATCGATGTTTATAGAGCAGCGTTTTACTGTGATTGATTGTTATATGAGCAAAATAACTAAGATCGTCTTTATGAACGGTTAGCATATTTCTGCAACGGGTAAGGATGATAATATTAGCATGGTGAAGTGCAACATTCTTTAGCGAGAGCGATTGCTGGGTTTTGATGAGAATGGTACGCTGCTCATTCATGATCGATTCCTCGAAAGAGCGATTGTGGGCTATAATATGCTCCGCCGCTCTTGTAGGGGTTTTAGTGGAAGTGTGGGCCATCAGATCTACGATGGTTTCGTCTTTCTGGTGACCAATTCCCGTGATTACCGGAATCGGGAACTTGGCTACAATCTTGCCCAGGATCAGCTGGTCGAAAATAAGAAAATCTGTTTGTGCCCCTCCTCCCCGGATAATTACCACTACATCATAACCTACCCCGGATTGATGAACCTCGATCAACTTATTGTAGAAGGCAAGCGCATTTGCTTCACCCTGTACCTGCGTAAAGTAATTGTCAATCTTAAAGCGATAGCCGAATGTATTAGATGCGAGCGTATGAACAAAGTCCTGCATGCCTGCCGAAGCACCAGATGTCACCAGCGCTATCTTTTGTATTACCAATGGCAATTTTAGCTGTTTGTTCTTAGTACTATACCCATCGCCCGACTTTGCGATAAACCCGGGATAATTCGCCAGCAGTTTTCGAAGCGTAGCCTGCTTTTCCTGCTCTATCAAACCCAGACTGAAATGAGGATCTATATTGACAAGAATAAGCTTAAGACCGAACACGGCGTGGTAATCAACACCTACCTGTATCAGAACATGAATATCATTACCAAATTTTTGACCAGTGATTTGTTCGAATTCGGTTAACTTCAGGGAACCCGCTCCCCAAGCCACTCCCTGCACTTTTGCGGTGATGTTATTGGTTGCAGGATTCTTCTCTGCTAAATCGAAATAATGATAGCCTTTTTGAGAATGAAAGCTATGGTTGGTAATATCCGCTACTATCCAGAAAGTCTTTTGAGCAAAAGAGTTCTCTAATGTGTGATTGATCTTTTGAGTGAGTTCTGAAAGTTTGATATAAGCCAGCGCGCTCATTGCTATTGTTTACGTATTCGTATTAAAGATATACCCACCTCTCAACAAACAAAGATAAAACCTATCGCGCCTGTTGGTTCTTCTATTTCTTCCTTATTAAGCCAGAACGGTTGATGCTGCCGCTTTAAGTATTTGCTGTTACCGGTCATTTTCTTAACACATTGAGACAAAAGCGACGGAATGTTGGTAATAAACAATTGAACAGGTCAACATTTGCCGGCAGAATGCCAGAGCTTTATAAAGAGCGCCCTGACGAGAGCGCCTGGCAAACAAAACTATGCAAAGATTATTCATTTTGCTACAAAATTTAGTCTTCAAGCCATTGCTACCATAACATTCCGAAGATAACCTTGCAGAAAAGTTAAACATTTTCAATAGAGAAATAATTAAGAAAACAGGCACTCCTTTTGCAAAACGCTTATTTGTTATCTAAATAGATCACTTAAAACGATTGAGCGATGAGAAATTCCAAGTTATTGTTTCTGGCTTTCTTCTTTATAGGAGGAACCTGGGCCTTTGAAGCGTGTAATAATGGTGAGCAAAAGACATCGAGCGAGGGCGTTGAGGCGGCGAAGGAAGCAAATGATACCAGCTCTGTAGTGGCGGTAGATGAAGCTGATATGAATTTCGCAGTAAAGGCGGCTGACGGCAGTTTGGCAGAAGTTGAAATGGGTAAGCTGGGTCAAGAAAAAGCGACTAACCCCTCTATAAAGGAGTTTGCCGGAATGGTGGTAACAGACCACTCAAAAGCAAACGAGGAGTTAAAAACACTTGCAACGGTCAAGGGTATTAAGCTTCCGTTGGTAGTTAGCGAGGATCATCAACATCATCTTACAGACCTTACACAAACGAAAGCAAACGATTTCGACAAAGCATACGTAGATATGATGGTAGAAGATCATCAGAAAGATGTCGAGCTGTTTGAAGAGCAGGCAAAGAACGGAAAAGATGCAGAACTGAAGACATTTGCGGTTAACACGCTACCTACTTTAAGAAAGCACCTGGATGCTGCGAAAGCATTAAAAGAAAATTTGAAGAAATAGAAAATCAGTTATTGAGCACTTAGTAATGTGCGGGCTGTGTCGAGAAGGATGCAGCCCTTTTTATTTCTGAAGGAAAATGGCATAATATTTTACCTATATACATGTATGAAGCCAGTAATTATCAAACTTAGTATTGCCGACACGGTAGTTCATGTTAACGCCAACCATATAGTGTACTTTTATCCAAAAAAGACGGATGACGGTAAACTGGTAACGGTGCTTCATCTAGAGAAGAACATAGTTGTAGAAGTGCTTGAATCAATGTCAGAAATAGACGTTTTAATTGAAGCTGGCTCGTTATAAAGCTTCCGTATCCTGTAAGAACAGCAAAATCGTGGGAAACTTGCTACATCGGTATGGACGAGCTTTTATTTAGTAATTTTCTAAAAAAAGCATGTGGATAAAGTTTCATCATCCCCGCCCCGTAGACAAAGGTGGTTGCGCGTAATACTGTGGATCTTCGCAATTATTATATCGTTGCCTATTTTCGTTGTCTTATTGTTTCAACTAGGCCCTGTTCAGAACTTTGCTAAAAACAAGGTTGAAAACTTTCTGAGGAATAAATTCCACACAAGTGTTATAATAGGGCAGTTGCGATTGTCTTGGTGGAATAGTCTTTCGTTAAAAAGGGTATATCTTGGAGATACCCGGAAAAACGCTCTTTTATCCAGCGGTTCACTGGAAGTAAGCTTTAACCTCCTGGATCTTATAAGCAATAAGCTCACTATTAAAAAAGTGGACTGGGATGATATACTGATTAATGTGTACAGGCTTCCTGGAGACGCTACCTACAACTATCAATTCATTATAGATGCTTTTGCTTCAGGAGCTATAGATACTACTGCAGCTACCGGGGAGCCCATGATTTTTTCTGTTGGCGATGTTTCGATCACCAATTGCAGAATGCGTTTTATGGATGCGCCGGGCGGTATTGAAACGAACGTTAAATGGAAATCGCTTCTTCTGGATCCCGAAGAGATCAAACCAGAAAGCTCTCTTTATAACATAAACAGACTACAGGTAGACGGCCTTCGTGGTATCGTAGATAGAAAATTTATTGTTACCCCGCTTTTGCAGAAAGAAGTGGAAAAGGAAGTAACTAACACAGACGAAGATCCTGTACCCATGCTGGTAAAAGCCGGCAATATCGATTTTAATGATTGTGATATATGGTATAGCGATGAAGCCGCCGGGCTGAATACGAACCTGCAGGTAGGTGATTTCGAGATCAGCAACGCGCTCTTCGATCCTTCAAAGTCAACAATACAGGCGGATAATCTCAAGCTGCATACCACTACAGGAGGGCTTGCATTAGGGGAAGCAAAAACTCCGAAAGATACCGTTACCACTGTTGTTGCTACGGATACTGCCGCCGCCATAGCATGGGTCTTTAAAGTAAAAAACATCGACTTCGATAGTATAGGCTTGAGATACGATAAGCTGGGTACTGCTTCCCAGGCTTCCGGCATGGATCTGAATCATATCGATATAACCGGTTTCAGGCTGCAAGCAGAAAATCTGGGCTACTATACTGACAGTATCCTGGTGAATCTGAATGATCTTAAATTACGGGATCGAAGTGGATTTGCTATTAAGGAAGGACAGGCTGAAATTCTATACAGTGATAAGATCATTGCCCTGAGGAACCTGCTTTTTCAGACGAACAAGAGCAGGCTCGCCAGTGAAATAGTAGCCGAAGCCCCTTCCTTTAAAAAGATTTCCGGTAATATGGCCGCTCTTCGGGTAAATGCGGTGCTGGAAGATACTTATGTGGACATGACAGAGATTGGCCAGTTTATGCCCGATTTAAAAAAGAATCCATCTCTTCGGCCTATCATGCGGAAGTTTATAAGTGCGAGCGGCACTATTTCCGGCAGCATGGCGCGGCTCCGCATAAACTCATTGAATGTTAGCGATAAAGACGGCACCAGGCTATTTGTAACAGGTGTCGTTCAAAATGCCATGGATCCCGATCGTATGATCGCCACCTTACAACAGATAGATATACGTTCTGGGGAGCGATCCATTAAATCCTGGGTGCCTGCGGGTACTGTTCCTGACAGTATCTCGATTCCATCCTGGCTACGTTTGCAGGGATCTACTACATACAGTAAAAACAACCTCCTTACCGATCTTCGCCTGAACAGCGCCATAGGCGATATTACCATAAATGGTAAAGCCAGTAATTATACCGACGCTCAAAACAGCAGGTATGATGTGCGTGTTCCCTTGATTAGAATGGATGTAGGCAAGCTATTGCAAGACACATCGCTTGGCAGAATAAACGTTTCATTTTCCGCGAAAGGAAGAGGCTATGATATTAAAACACTTTCTGCTGATGTGAACCTGCTGGTGCGAGAAGCTTTCTACAACAAGTACCGTTTTCATGATATTAGTTCTGTGATGTCCATGGACAGAGGCAATTACAACTTGTATCTTCAATCGAAAGACACCAATGCACTGGCAACACTTCAACTGGAGGGGTTAATTGATAGTATCAACAGCACTGTTGCGGGTACCCTGGATCTCAAGAAGCTTGACTTTTACGCTACCCGGCTCAGTGCTTCCCCCATGGCAGCCAAGGGAAATATGATAGTGGATGTAACGGGAATGCAACCCAGGCATTTAAACGGTTCCGTACTATTATCCGGAATTCAGTTTGCAGACGACAGCAGTATTTATGTGCTGGATACACTAAACCTGCTTGCTTCAGACACTATTAGTCAACAGCAGATCGCATTAACCGGTCCCTTTGGATTTATAACAGCCAACGGGGATTACGATTATACAAAGGCATTTACAGATCTTTCCGCAATGATTCTGCAGCACATTCAGCCTGTGGATAGCAGTAAGGCTTTTATTGCAAAAGAAACACAGATCATGGATCTTACTGCTTCGCTTAGGTGGCCTGGATCTTTGCAGAACCTGATGCCCGGCCTAACCATGGAGCAGCCACTCACTTTCAATGGCAGATTGAATACGGATAGCAGCCTTTTTAATGCAGCCTTTCTTTTACCCGGAACACGATTTAATGAGTTTGCTATCGATACGCTTAGCGGGCTCATAAGGAGCGATACAAGTAAGCTGGTATCGAACATTTATTTGTCAAGGCTTACACACCCTCAATTTCCACTTGAAAGGACCAATATAGGAGTACTGGCGCAGAAAGGAACGCTTGAAACAGATATTACACTGCTGGATAGAAAAGCCGCCACTAAATACGAACTGGGCGCTATCGTTCGGTTTCTTCCTGCCGATGCGCTTTCTTTTTCGCTCAAACCAGAGCTGATACTTAATAAAGTGCCCTGGACTGTTTCTGACAGTAATAAGATCCTGATGTCTGGAGGTGCGCTCCGGTCAGCGGATCTCATTATCTCTTCAACAGGACAATCACTGTCAGTAAAAACGACTGAAAAAAACAAAAATGCAACTCCCGATCTTGATATAGAGCTCGACAAGTTTCGCCTTTCCACACTAACGGCCCTTCTGGAAAAAGACTCGCTGTTTGCCGAGGGTACGGCAACCGGTAAAGCAACTATCAGCAATTATGACCGATCCCCGCTCATAAATGCTACCATGAACATAGATAGTATAAAAGTGATGAATACTTCCCTGGGCAATCTAAGCCTCGAGGCTAGTACACCTACCTCGGGCCAGTATGCCGTTAAAGCACAGATAACCGGGAATGGAAACGACGTAGCAGTTGAAGGAACTTATGCCGAGCAACTCGACTTCGATGTGAACCTGAACAAGCTTAATATGGCCAGTATCGAACCGCTTACCCTAGGTGCCGCCAACAGAATGAGTGGTATTACAAGTGGCCAGTTGAAATTAACCGGTACTGCAGCCAGTCCGCAGATAAGAGGCACGATCAATTTCGATAGCGTGGCAGCTAATGTAGCAACAATAGGAGCTTATCTTAAACTGAATAAGGAAGCACTGGTTTTTGATGAACAGGGTATCCGTTTCGACAAGTTTTCAATAGCAGATAGCCTTAATAACAAAGTAGTTATAGATGGAAATATTCTTACGAAAGATTACAAGGATTACAAATTTCAGCTGGATATAAAGGCCGATAATTTCATGGCTGCGGGACCAAAGCAGTCAGCCGACCAGATGGTTTATGGACCGGCCTTTATAGATGCCGATGCCAAAATAAGAGGCAATATGGATGTACCCCGTATCAATCTGAACCTTCTTCTCAGAGATTCTTCCAATGTAACCATAGTACTCCCCGAGGCAGAACCAGGAGTAACCGAGCGCGAGGGGCTTATTGTTTTTGTTGACAAAAGCCATCAGCTGGACTCCTCCTTGCTGCGCCCTAAAGATAGTACGGGTAACATAATTGCTCAGGCAGGCTTGAAGGGTATGGCCCTCACCTCGCGAATGGAGATAACTCCTACATCTACCCTACGAATTATAATAGATCAGCAAAACGGCGATTTCCTCGAGGTAAAGGGAACAGCCAACCTGGATGCGAGTATGACGCCCAGCTCTGAACTAAGCGTAACGGGCCGCTATGAAATAAGTGAAGGTTCCTACAACATGTCATTGAATAACCTCATTAAAAGGAAATTCGATATTGTAAAAGGGAGCACCATTACTTTACAAGGCGATGTTAACAATGCATTGCTCGATATTACTACCCGCTACCGGGTGGAAGCCGTAGCAGGCGACCTGGTAGAGGATCAATTGACTGGTGCCAGCGAAACACAGCGCACACAGTATAAACAGCGAGTACCTGTAGATGTGTACCTGATCGTTAAAAACAATCTTACCAAGCCGGAAATTAGCTTTCGCCTGGATATGCCGGTACGAGAAAGAAATGCCTTTAACGGGGTAATTTATAACAGGATCAAACAAATCAACGAAGTAGAGTCTGAGCTGAATAAGCAGGTAATGGGTTTGCTAGTGTTGAATAGTTTTATTCCAGAGAATCCACTTGCACTTGTTAACGGCCGGGGAGGTGGAA
>JACMJX010000272.1 GCA_014380425.1 Chitinophagaceae bacterium
ATGACGGAGATGTGCAGGATATTGCTCCGCGAAATCCAGCAATGCAAAGCTAACGCCTATCAGCCATGTTTTCTGGCCGGCTTTCTCCAGTACTTGCAGCGTATCATTCAGCACCTCATATTCGTTCAGGTAAAAACCGCTCTTCGCATGCCCGCTCAGCTTTATCAGTTCATTCACCATCACTACGAGGGAGGAATGACTCCGCTCCAGGTAAGAAGGAAGCAGCCCGATAATACACCAGTCCGAGGGCTGGCCGTAGCACCCACGAAAACCCCTTGTAAAAGCCCGCCTGTAAACATCCGGTTCGCGTACTAAATGACGGCTGTTGACAGAGCCGGTGGTGCCGCTGCTTTCAAAAACCGCTTCAGGTAAAAAAGAGGTGGTGGTTATTTCATGTGATTTAAAGAACTGAACAGGCAGAAACGGGATTTGTGTTATCGTGTCCACTTTTGAAGGATCGATACAAAGCGCGTCGGCGAATTGCTTATACAGTGTGTTGTTACCGTACTGAAAGCGAAAAAGAGCAAGTATATCTTCCTGTGATATTTCCTTATCAGCCTCTAAAATTTTATGAATCCATTCACTTTTCATGTTAGGTAAATCCGCGTGTATCCGTTAAATTTGTTACAATATTCTGATATGAAAGGGAAAATTATAGGCTTTACTTCTTTAATAATAGTTTTAATAGTTATTGCCTGCAGCAAAGATAAGTTTCAAACGAAGCCATCACTCACATTGAAGTCGATAAGTGGAAAAACGATTCCTGCCGGCAGCGATATGAGAATAGAGTTGGATTATACCGACAAGGAAGGGGATATAGTACAAGATACTATACAGTTTATCAAAAACAGGAATAACCAGCGTAAAGTAGCTACTAAAGTAGATACACTCTATTTCCTACTGCCCGATTTCCCCAAGAGATCCAGCGGAGTATTTGAAGTAAACCTTAGTTACGAAACATTCCTTAAAGCAGCAATAAATGCCCCTTCACTTCCCGGCGGCAGGTTTGAAAGCGATTCCCTTACCTTCAAATTCATTCTTAAAGACAATGCGAGTAATGTTAGCGATACGCTTGTGATCAATGACATCGTGATTGAGAGGAACAATTAAGTCCTTTAGACAAGGCAAAGCAACCGGCCGATGCATTTACTGAAAAAGGGCGTACATCTTTTCGTATTTTCAAATGTATACATTGCCTGTTGTGCGGTAATAATGACCTTGCAAACCAAGCAACTCCTTTCGCTATCCTACGATAGCTCGCATTACTTATGGTTCGTATTTTTCTCCACCCTATGCAGTTATAACTTCCATTGGTACATAATGCCCGTGGCTCCGTCCGAACAAATAAGAGCCCGTTGGACGAGGCATAACAGGACACTCCATGCGCTTCTATTCGCAACGGGACTGGCAGGTGCCGTGTGGTATTATTCTTACTTTACGCAGCACTGGTTCTGGATGTTATCCGTAGCGCTGGTCACTTTTTTATATTCAGCTCCCAAGCTTTCTTACCGGCCTTTTGTTTACCTGCGCAAAGTAGCCATCGGTAAAACCCTGTTCCTTGCCTTTGTATGGATGCACGTTACCACTTTACTGCCTGCTATTATCAGTCACAATCCATTAACAGTCACCGGCACCTGGTTATGCGTAAACCGGTTCTCCTTTATCTATGCCATCTGCATATTATTCGACTACCGGGACAGGACAAGCGATCGGCAACAGGGGATCAGGAGTATGATCACGTACTTCGGAGAAGCAGGTATTAACCGGCTCTTTTACCTTTCGCTCGCCATATTCTTTACGGGCACAGCCGCCATTTGGTATATAGAACGGGATATGGTGTTTGCCTGTTCTTCCCTGCTGTCCGGTGCTTTACTATGGTGGTTATACCCAATTGCCCGGAGAAACTTCTCCGATTACTTATACTACATTGTACTGGACGGATTAATGATGCTTTCGGCCCTGATTCAATTAATATCCTATTTTTGACACCCTAAAGCGCAAACATGGCAAAACAGGCAAAAGAAAAGGAGCAGGTACCTAAAAGTATTTTAACGGAAAAATCGCTTACGTTTTTTAGAAATTATATTAACAATCCTTCTCCCGTGGGCTTTGAGAGCAGCGGGCAAAAATTATGGCTCGAATACCTGAAGCCCTATATCGACAGTTCCATGACGGACCCCTATGGCAGCGCGGTGGGCGTCATCAATGGCAAAGCCCCTTTTAAGGTGGTTATAGAAGCACATGCTGACGAAATAAGCTGGTTCGTTAATTATATAACCGCAGAAGGTCTTATATACCTTAAAAGAAACGGCGGCGTTGATCACCAGGTGGCTCCTGCACAGCGGGTATTTATTCATGGAAAGAAGGGCCCCGTAAAAGCTGTATTCGGCTGGCCCGCCATCCATACCCGGCTTGGCAACCCCGATGCGAAAGAACAACAGCCACGGGTCGATAATCTTTTCCTCGACTGCGGGGCGCGAAGCAAAAAAGAACTTGAGGACCTGGGTGTACACGTTGGTGCCGTAGTTACCTACCAGGACGGATTCGATGAACTGGCCGGTGGTTATTATATCGGAAGGGCCATGGATAACCGCGCGGGCGGGTTTATGATTGCCGAAGTGGCCAGGTTGCTGAAAGAAAACAAAAAGAAACTGCCTTACTGCCTTTACATCGTTAACGCCGTACAGGAAGAGATTGGTCTCAGAGGTGCAGAAATGATCGCCCGCAGGCTAAAGCCTGATATGGCCATCATTACAGATGTAACGCATGATACCACGACACCCATGGTAAATAAACTGATTGAGGGCGAAATATCCTGTTCCAAGGGCCCCTCTCTTGCCTACGGGCCGGCTATTCATAACAAACTGCTGCATTTTGTGGAAGCAGTGGCCATTAAGCATAAAATACCGGTGCAATGGAGAGCCCTTAGCCGTAGTACCGGTACGGATACCGATTCTTTTGCTTACGCGAACGACGGCTGCCCTTCCGTATTGATCTCTCTCCCGCTAAGGTATATGCACACCACGGTTGAAA
>JACMJX010000273.1 GCA_014380425.1 Chitinophagaceae bacterium
ATTGTATAGGCGAAGAGGCCCGGTCACTTGCCGCATCATTAAAGCCGGGGCAGGTGCTTTTGCTGGAGAATCTGAGGTTTTATAAGGAAGAAGAAAAAGGGGATGAAGGTTTTGCAGGGAAGTTATCCGAGCTGGGAGATGTATATGTAAATGATGCCTTTGGCACAGCGCACCGGGCACATGCTTCCACCGCCGTGGTTGCAAAGTTCTTCGAGCCTGCGAAAAGAATGTTCGGCCTTGTAATGGAAAGTGAGGTAAAGAGTGCTGAAAAAGTGATGAAGAGTGATGAGAAGCCTTTCACGGCAATCATAGGCGGTGCGAAAGTGTCCGACAAAATAATGATTATCGAAAACCTGTTGAACAGGGCAACTGACATTATAATCGGTGGGGGCATGGCATATACTTTCATGAAAGCCATTGGCGGTAATATCGGTAATTCTCTTTGTGAAGATGATAAACTGGAAACAGCCAGGGAACTGCTGAAAAAAGCGGAAGAAAAGAATGTGATGATTCATCTACCCTCGGACTCCGTAATTGCCGATAGATTTAGTGCCGAAGCCCAGGTATCGGATTCTCCGAGCAATAATGTTCCCCCAGGTTGGATGGGTCTGGATATCGGCCGTATGGCCTGCGACCAGTTCTGCAATATTATCAGCAAGTCTAAAATAATTCTCTGGAACGGCCCTATGGGGGTTTTTGAAATGAAGAACTTTCAGTATGGTACCAAGTGTGTTGCTGAAGCAATAGCGGAAGTTACTGCCAGAGGCGCTTTTTCCCTTGTAGGTGGCGGGGACTCGGTGGCTGCAATCAATCAGTTTGGCCTTGCTGACAAAGTTAGCTATGTTTCAACCGGCGGTGGTGCAATGCTTGAATATTTCGAAGGAAAGGAATTGCCTGGTATTGCTGCAGTTGGATAATTGCGCTTGTATTGTGGCAGGAATTAGCAGGTATTAATAGCTTGTCTCGGAGGATACAAATTGTTTATTTAGAAAAGTACCCTAACAAGAAACAGGCCTTTTGCAGGCACGGAGAAATCTGCCTTGCTGCAATCTCTGGCCGAGATAATAGCTTTTAGATCATAAAGGCTTATTTTGCCCCTTCCTAGCTGCAACATAGTGCCGACAAGACCTTTTACCATTCCCCTGAGAAACCTATTGGCTTCTACATGATAGGTAATAGTGTCGTCCTCCTTAATCCAGATACTCTTTTTAATATCACAGAAGAATGTTTTCACCTGGCTATTCCGTTTAGCGAAAGAGGTAAAGTCGGTTGTGGATGCGATGAGTTCAGCTGCCTCGTTCATTACGCCTAAATCCAGCGGGTACGGGAAATGATAGGCTCGGTCGTCGAGAAACGGATTCTTGTTCTGGTAAATAAAGTATTTATACTCCCTGCTTACCGCATCGAAGCGGCAGTGGCTGTCTGCGCTAACCGGGATGATACTTCTAACTACAATATCATGCGGGAGAATTGCATTCATTTTATAGATAAACCTGGGGTTGATAACACCGTCATAGTCGAAATGAAAGAAATTTTGAAGTGCGTGTACCCCGGCGTCTGTTCTGGAAGATCCGGTGAACATAACGTTCTCTCTTTGTAAAGTAGCAAACGCTTTTTCTATTTCCGACTGTATCGAATTCGCATTATCCTGAACCTGGAAGCCGCTATAACGGGTGCCATTATAAGCCACTTCAAGAAAGTACCTTGAATTACCCATAGCTTATTTCCTGATGATTGTCTTGAATCGTTTCTTATAATAATCCTCTTTCAGTAGGTTGGCTAGTAATGGAAATGCAGAACTATCGGATGTAAAAGGGTAAGCAAGGTCAAAAAGTCTGAACTTATCTTCATCCGCCGGGAATAGTTCGGAAAGTCCCTTTATTTGTTTAACGGTATAGCATTTGGCTAGGAGAGAAGTTCTGCAGGCGGCAATTTTATCATCCGTTGTTTTAGCGTCCAGAACTTTAACCCTTAGATTATCCAAATCCTGCTCGTTTGCTATCAGTCTGCAACTGGTAGTAGCGATAGAAGTGGTCAACGTGGCAGAAGTGTCCAAACCGTTTGTCGTTATATTACTTATCGGCTCGGCTACAGGTGTCTGTATGGCGCTTGGCTTGGTTTCGATTGAACCTCCCATGTTGATGGGATAGCTGATTCTTACAGTATCCGTCTTGCCGTCATTTTTGTCAATGTACGTTGCCTCATATACTTTTTCAAATTGCTGATCGAAGAGCTTGCGTACCGGGCCTGTGGTAGGGAGTGCTTTGGAATTACCTGTTACTGGCTCGTTCAACGTAACAACCAACGTATCTACTTTCAATTCAGGGGCAATTGCGGGTAGAGTTGCCACTTTCGGTGCGGTTTCTGTTTTTAAAGTATCTTCTAGTTTCTCGGGCTCTGGTTTAGCTACGACAGGTGCAGTTATGTTTTTGGCTTGTTCTTTTAAGGTTGAACTGGCAATAAGCACTGCCGGGTCGTTCACCACGCGGGAAAGCATTAGTGAAAAAGCATCGTTTTTTCTTACTTCGCTCGTATTTTCGGTAGCTTTTTGCGGGTTACTGCTTCTAATAATAACACCAGTTATTAACTCCTGTAGCTCCCAGCCGTTTCCTTCCTGATTTTTAAGGTGAAAACCCTGATCCATCTTATTTGTCAAAACACTAAAACGTTGTTCCGGAAAAGAATTTCCTGGGAAACCGATACCTAACTCGGAGCTATTATCAGTAATTCCAGGAATGATTATATAACCTCCCTTTGAAGAACTATACACCTTATCATTCAGTTTTACATAAAAGAGCTGACCCTTATCTGCGTCGATATATAAGTAGTTTCCCTGCTGTGAATAGGCGCAATCATAAAATGCCAGAAAAATGAACAATGAAAATGCGGTCTTACACATGAAATATTAGGTTAAAAAGCTGTCCGCATGTTATTCCCCGGCTGCGGCCATAGAAGCTTGTGACAAATCTACTTATCTTTACGCACTTAATTTTTTTAGCAGTATGAAAAACTTTCTGTCTTTTATTGTTGCAATGCTGGCTTTTTTCTTCGTGCAAGCGCAGTTTCCTATCCATCAGCGAGTGGATACGCCCTGGCAATCGAACTATCGTAGCACCCCTGCCCGGTTGAATGATCTTGTACATACCAAGCTGGAGGCAAAGTTCGACTATGATAAGAGTTACCTGTATGGAAAAGTTTGGTTGACCCTTCAGTCGCATTTTTATCCGACAGACTCTCTTGCCCTGGATGCAAAGGGAATGGAAATTAAAAAGGTTTCATTACAGCAGAATGGAAAAGACCTGCCTCTGAAGTACACTTATGATAGCCTGGTGCTTAATATCAAACTGGATAGAATTTATAAAGGCAAGGAAAAGTATGTGGTGTATATTGATTATATTGCCCGGCCTAATGAACTTAAAGTAGAAGGCAGCGCCGCTATTACTGACGCGAAAGGGCTCTATTTCATCAACCCTAAGGGAGAAGAAAAAAACAAGCCTACCCAGATATGGACACAGGGAGAAACTGAAGCCACTTCTGTATGGTGCCCAACGATCGACAATCCTTCTCAGAAAACAACCCAGGAGTTTTATCTGACCGTTCCTAAGAAATACGTTACCCTTTCTAACGGTAAGCTCATAAGCCAGAAATTGAATACCGATAATACCCGAACCGATTATTGGAAAATGGACCTTCCACATGCACCCTACCTGTTTTTTATGGGTGTGGGGGATTTCGCAGTGGTAAAAGACAGCTATAAAGGTAAAGAAGTGAATTATTACGTAGAAAAAGAGTATGCACCTGTAGCGAAAAAGATCTTTGGGAATACTCCCGAAATGATGGCTTTTTACTCCAGAATAACTGGAGTTGAATATCCCTGGAACAAGTATTCACAGATAGTGGGCCGCGATTATGTAAGCGGTGCCATGGAAAACACCACCGCTACCATACACCAGGAAAATGCCCAGCAAGATGCACGGGAACTGGTAGATGGTAATATTTGGGAAAGTACGATTGCACACGAGCTTTTTCACCAATGGTTCGGTGATTACGTAACTGCTGAAAGCTGGAGCAATCTTACGGTAAATGAGTCTTTTGCCAATTACAGCGAAACCTTGTGGGACGAATATAAGTATGGTAAAGACGCCGGAGATGCTCAGAATTATAACGATATGGTAGGTTATCTTGGCAGCGGAAGCGGAGACAAGAACCTTGTTAGGTTTTATTATAGCAATAAAGAGGATATGTTCGACGCCGTGAGCTATAATAAAGGAGGCCGTATTCTTCATATGCTCCGGAATTATTTGGGAGACAGTGCTTTCTTCAAAGGACTTGGTCTCTATCTTACCAATAACAAATTTAAAACCGGAGAAGCCCATCAGCTGAGGCTTGCCCTGGAAGAAGTAAGCGGGGTTGATCTCAACTGGTTCTTTGATCAATGGTATTTCGGAAGCGGTCACCCGCAGTTGGATATCAGTTATTCCTACGATGAATCAGGCAAAAAAGTAAATGTTACCATCCGGCAGATACAGGAGGGAAGCAAGGTATTTAAACTTCCTGTGGCGGTAGAAATCTATAACGGTGGCAAGAAAATAAGAGAGAAGATCTGGGTAGATCAAAAAGAAGAGACATTCTCTTTTGCATATCAGAGCAAGCCAGACCTTGTAAATGTGGATGCCGATAAAGTACTGCTTTGCGAAAAGAAGGATAATAAAACGATTGCTGAATTTATTCATCAATACAAGTACGCCGGGAATTATTTAGATCGCCGGGAATCTATCGATACCTGCCTGAAGAATCAGAATGATCCGGCTTCTCAGGACTTGCTAAAACTGGCTCTTAAAGACAAATATTATGGTCTGCGCAATTACGCTCTCAGTAAACTTGATTTAAAAAACCCAACGGTAAAGCAGGCTTTTGAGCCTATTATTCTTGATCTTGTCAAAAATGACAAGAAAGCGCTCGTTAGAGCTGAAGCAATATCGGTTTTGGGAGCTTACGGTAATGCTTCTTACAAGTCGCTTTTTCTGGCCGCTGTTAAGGATTCTTCTTACAGTGTTGCTGGCGCCGCCTTAGGAGCTTTAATGAATATAGACGAAGCTGCTGCAGTAGCGGAGGTAGAAAAAATAAAGAATCAGCCAGCAAAAGGCAAATTGGGATCAACTCTTCTCCAGGTTCTTATTAAAAAGGGTACGGAAGCTGATTTTGATATCGTCGCGCGCAATTTCAATGCGATGGGGCTTAGTCAGGAAAAATTTGAAGCTTTACAGCCTTTTAGCCAGTACCTTACTAAAGTAAATAATACCGAGAAATTCAAGGCAGGTATTGATATGATTATTAATTTCAGGGAGGCTATACCAGGACCGTACAAAGAGCAGGTGAGCGGGTATATCAATGATATGATTTTGAGTGGTTTAATTAATGAGAAAAAGAAACAACAGGCAGGAGCTAATTCAAGTGCTATTAAAGAACAGGTAGATTACATACAGACCAAAATGTAAAAACATAGTAGCAACGCAAGCCAAAAGGAGAAAGGGGGAATTGAATTTAAACTCAATTCCCCATTTCTCCTTTTATTTAGAAAGCCAGGTCTACCAGCTTCCGCTCGCCCCGCCGCCTCCGCCACCGCCACCGCCGAATCCACCGAATCCACCCCCACCGCCACCAGACCATCCTCCACCGCCTCCGCCACCGAATCCACCCCCTGCCATGGGGCCAAGAATCCACGGGCTAAAGCCGCGTCGGCTCATCATGCCACCACCTTTACCACCGCCGCGAAGAAATGAGATAATTATTATTACGATCACCAAAACAATAAATCCGACAGGTCCGCCCCTGCTCTTCCCGCGTTTATTATAACCTTCCGGGGCTTTATATTCTCCCGCGGCTGCTTTAAAGATTGCATTCGTCGCCGCATCGAAGCCCCGGTAGTAATTATTAGCCCTGAAACCAGGCGCCATTTCATTCTTTATGATTTGCTGGGCAGTGATATCAGGTAATACCCCTTCCATTCCATATCCCGTTTCAATACGGATATCTCTATCCTGAATAGCAGAAAGAATTACTACTCCATTATTATTCTTATTTCCTACCCCCCAGTCACGCAGGTATTTAAGTGCAACCTGCTCTACTCCATAGTCACCGGCGGTTAATATGGTTATGATGGCAATCTGAGTAGATGTACTATCATCGTAGGCTATCAGCTTTCTCTCCAGCGCTGCCTCCTGATCAGGACTGAGCACATCTGCAAAATCATTAACCAGCCTGGGAGGATTAGGCCTGGGTTCAATTTTCTGGCCTGAAGCAGCGGAGAGAGTAAAAAGGAATACAAAAAGAAGTAATTTCTTCATTGATAGTTATTTTCCGAAGACAATGTCGTCAGGTAATTCATTCTTGTCCGTATTGGAGTTGTAGGGAAAATGCCTGTACAGAGCTTCGCCGATTTCATTAATCACTGTTACAAACCCATCTTTAAAATTATTGCGATTAAAATGCCGGAGCATATGACTTACCTCCGTTTTCCAGAAATCAGGGCCAGTCTTTTGGTAAATACCTTCATCACCAAAAATGGCAAGCTGATGGTCCTTAAATGCCATATAGATGAGCACAGCATTCCTCTCAGCTGTTTCGTTCATTTTGAGGTTAAAAAATACTTCAGCTGCCCTTTCAATAGGATCTACGTAACGGCAACGGCTTTCAATAAATAATCTGATTTCACCGCTGGTGCGCTGCTCAGACTGCTGTATGGCTTTAGTAATTTCCCCTTGCTCCTGTGTAGTAAAAAACGGTTTTGGCTTAACAAAGAATGAGCGCATGATAAATTAGCCTTATAATGAGAAATCCGAAGTTGCTGCCTCGGATTTCTTTATTTGTGATTGAATTAAAACTTTACTTCAGGAGCTTTTTCACTGCCAGCATCTGCCTGGAATCCCTGACGCGTCTTAAAGCCCATGATACCGGCAAATATGTTGGCGGGAAAGGAACGCACTTTCACATTATAACCCCTTACGGCATCATTAAAGTCATTCCTCGAAACTTTGATGCGGTTTTCAGTACCCTCTAGCTGAGCCTGAAGGCCGCGAAAGGCATCATTTGCTCTAAGATTAGGATAAGCTTCCGAAACGGCTAATAAACGACCCAGTGCCTGTGAAAGCTGACCTTGTGCCTGTTGAAACTGCTGTACTTTTTCAGGTGTGAGGTCGTTAGGGTCTACCTTGATCTGAGTAGCTGAAGCGCGTGCTTGTATTACTTCAGTTAAAGTTGACTTTTCGAAGTTCGCTTCACCCTTAACGGTATTTACCAGATTAGGTATAAGATCTGCCCTTCTCTGATAGTCGCTCTGTACTTTATTCCACGCGTTAGTTACGGACTCGTCTTGCCCTACTAATCCATTGTATTGACTACATCCGCCTATTACTAGAATACCGGCTATAATAAGGACAACTATTAAGGTCTTGTTCATGATTTTATTTTTGATTCTTTAAAGTTAAGATAACAGAAGCAAATTGAGGGCCGGACAAGAAACATGGCATATTGACAGCGTTTTTTACCATTATTGCCCCGGTTTTCGGTCAAAGGGCATTTTCTGGCCAAAGATCTTTTAAGATCACCCCAGAAGCTTAGCTAGATCATTAACGTGAAGCGTCTTGTATTTTGCTCGGTATTTCGAACTTCTCACGTGCGCCGTAAAGCCCCGGGTAACATTTAAACGTATCGTACGATCATCTTGACATAAACCTTTGCCATGCTGATATCTCTCACTTTTAAAATCACCTACCAGTCACTATTGTTCTTTTCTTTTAACGAGAAAACACCGGCTTCTCCTGCGTTGCACAAGAAATGCCGATGTTTCCACCTTATTATTTAACTCTAAAACTTCTTTGTTATTTAATGAATATGACTTTCTTAGCGATAACTCCATTGCTATCCGACAGAATCAAAATGTAAGAACCAGCAGATACTTCTGAGAAACTAGCACCCAGGTTAAGCTGCTGCTTTCCGTTGCTCAATGAAACCTTCACTTCGCTTATCCTTGTTCCGGAAGTAGTATAGATAGCCAGACTGCCATTGTTTACTTGTTTAGAAGACTCGATGATGATGTTTCCTTTTTCAACTATAGTAGGATACATTTTTGTTTCGGTAGTAGTGCTGCCAGGTGAGAGCCTTATAATTTCCGAATATTCAGTTTTTCCGTCTTTATCCACCATAGCCAGACGGTAAAATACATTCGTTGAAATTACATAAGTGTCGTTGAAACCAAATGTGCGTTCATTTGCATTGGTACCGTTCTCGTATTTCACCTCTGTGATGTTGCGGAAAGAACTGCCATCATTGCTGCGTTGTACTATGAAGTGTGAAAAGTTAACCGCAGAAGCTGTCTTCCATTTAAGTTGTCCTTTATCACCTGATAAAATCGCTGCCCAGTTCAATAATTTAATGGGAAGGGGAGCTGCAGGGGGTGCAAAAGTCATATTGAATGAAACTCTATTGCTTCCGGCATTTTCGTAATATTCAATAACCATATCTCTCGATCCGCTTAAGTCAACCATATAACTTGTAGTTGTATAGTTAATAGCGTTCCAGTTGTTAATTACATAAGTATTGCCACCATCAAGACTCAGCCTGTAGCCATTGTCGCCGCCTACAGTGAAAGTGTATGTTCCCGTAGCGAATACGTTACGAAGTCTGTATTTTGCGCTAAACTTTTCTGTATAAACAGGACAGCTGCTGGTAGGGTAGTTCACATAATCGCCACCAAAAGACTGATCAAAATTGGGGCTGGAGCTAATGCCTTGGTTTACCGTTCCTTTGTAGAAATCGAACATCACTCCTGAGTAAATATGACCTCTCCAAACATTGTTTGTGCCGTATTCATTGGGATCACCATTTGAAATACATGCATTTACGACGTTGAACGTTATTCTATTGTGAATATACTGCTCATAAAATTCCAATACAATGTTATAACTGCCACTAAGATTTAAAGTGGTGTTCATTGTGTTGTAGCTATGGGTGGTAAAATTACTAATTACCCATGTGGCACCACCATCAAGACTAAGGCGGTACCCATCATCACCTCCTACGGTAAACGTATAGGCGCCGGTCGCGAAAGTTTTTGTAAGTCTATAGCGCATGCTAAAAGTGTCTGTATAAACTGAGCAACTGGTAGTGTTATAAGTTACCTGGTTACCACCAAAGCCTTCATCGAAGTTCGGATTCCCGGCAGTTCCTTTGTTTACGAAGCCTTTATAAGTGTTGAACTGCATTCCCTGGTAAGCATAGCCTATCCAGGTATCATTAGTACCGTAGGTGGTTTGATCTCCTGTTGGGGTACATTGTGAAAACGTTCCTGTGTAGAAAAACGTTGTGCTTAATAAAAGTATCAGGCCGAACCTGAATGATGTGGGTAATAAATTTTTCATGGTTTGTGTGTTTTAGAGTTGCAACATATATTCTAGAGTCGTACCAAAAAATAAGTAATTGATTATCAGATGGTTACAAATTATCTACAAGTGAGTTTTTCCGTTTAAAGGACGGGAATTCTTTAAATGGGAATAAAAAAGTAGTAAGGCGACAGTATTATGTATATAGTAAGCAAAGGCATAGCACTTACCTATAAACGTTACAAACCCGACAACAGGGTAATTGGGGAATTTTGCGAAATAGCCAAATTTTTTTAAACTTTGTTTGCTTTGTTGATAATTGTTACTACTTTTACGATCTCGATTAAGTTTCAATCCTCATGAAAATTATCCTCTAAAAGTCATCCTATTTTCCTACACATCCATTGAATAACCTAGTTTAAGGTAAATAACCCTGAAAGATTATTTCCGGCGATGAATGCCAGTTTACCCCTAAACTCCAATTTCTCTGAACCAACTTTCCAAATGTAGTCCGATGAAAAATTGAGTTATAATAACTTAATTTTTAAGGAATGAAACAACGAATTTTAGTAATTGATGATAGCAAAGCTATTGGGTTCCTGCTGCAAACAATTTTGGGTAAGAAATATAATGTCATCGCCGCCCCCGATGGTTACACAGCGATGCACTGGCTTTCGAAGAAGAACCTCCCCGATATTATGATTGCTAGTCCTCAGTTGCCTGACATGCAAAACTGGGAGTTGATCGAGTATCTCACCGGGAGTGGTCTTTACGGCACCATTCCACTAATTGCACTTTCTGCCTTAAGCAAGGTTGAAACAGCAGAGAAATGCCGGGAATTGGGAATCGAGCACTATTTCCAAAAGCCTTTCAATCCCGTTGAGCTTGAAAAATGCATAAGTAAATTGATAATCGGAAGCATAAAAGATATTGGCGTCGCCTCCGAGCGATTGCATCTGAAAGTAGGATAATCCATATGAAGACTGGCTTAAGTAAGAACTTTGATCAATCAAAAAAGGAAACAAGTATGGAATCATCATTACCCAAAACACACACAACAGAAAAAGTTTATAAACATTTCTTGCTGGATCCCCATCCCGTAAAGGACAGCTTCCCTTTTAAAAGAATTGATTTTTTTTACATCGGCGCTGACGCATTTAAAATTGACTTTCTTGTAAAATCTTTTGAGGGTGGATATGCACTTGAAAGCGTTACTTCGGCTATACCTTTTTTAAAGCGTAACGCCGAAAAGCAGTCTGTACCAGGAATAATAATTATCGATGGTAAAGTGGGAGCAACAGAAATAAACAACCTTCAAAAGTTTATTTCCTCTACTACCACATATTCTAAAGTTCCTATTTTAGTTGATGGCTCTGATTTAAATGAAAATGAATTACAGAGCTGCCGGACCCTTCGCTTTATCGATGAAATTGTTTTCCTGAAGGAGGTTTCAAAGGAGAAACTGATCGCTAAATCAGGCTTTCTCCGCAAAGTAAAATCACGCACGGATTATCATTCCCTGAACAATAATATAAAACACCCGGTAAGAGTAGAACTATCAATTCCTCTGTTCTTCAAAAGGCTATTTGACATTATAACCTCAGGCCTTTCGATCTTAATACTTTCGCCAGTATTTCTTATCATTGCTGCCCTAATTAAAATGGAATCAAAAGGACCAGTGTTTTATATCGCACAACGTGCTGGTAAAGGATACAAAATCTTCAGGTTTTACAAATTCCGTACAATGGTGGCAGATGCTGACAAGAAAGTAAACCAACTGGCACATCTTAACCAATATACCCATGCTGAAGACGGGCCTGTATTTTTTAAAATAAGTAACGATCCCAGAATTACTAAAATAGGCGCCTTTTTAAGAAATACCAGTCTTGATGAACTTCCTCAGTTGTTGAATGTATTTCTCGGAGATATGTCCCTGGTTGGAAACAGACCATTACCACTTTATGAAGCTGCTACTCTTACAACTGACGAACATGCCGCGCGCTTCATGGCTCCTGCAGGAATCACAGGACTTTGGCAGATCAAGAAAAGAGGGGATAGCAATATGTCGGTTGAAGAAAGAATTAGCCTGGACATTGACTATGCCCATAAATTCAGCTTTGCCTACGATCTCTGGATAATGGCAAACACACCTACAGCTTTACTCCAGAAAGAAAACGTTTAATAGTTATGGCCTCGGCTGTACATTTGCTCGATTGCGGATGGCAACGCCGCACGTCCGGAAAAATGCCTACCTCAAAATCAACCAACATGATCAAGGAGAAAGTTCCCCTTGTCTCCATAATCTCTTTGAACTGGAATACAACCCAGGTAACCTGCGACTTTCTCAGGTCCGTGACTAACCTGAACACATATAGTAATGTTGAAATAATTATCGTAGATAATGGGTCGAAGGAAGACCCTACTCCCTTTTTAAAAGCGATCAACCCTAACATAAAAGTTATTCTTACAGGCTGCAATCTCGGCTTTTCAGGAGGCAATAACGTAGGTATCAGAGAAGCAAAGGGTGACTATCTTTTTATTGTAAATAATGATACAGAATTCACGGAAGGGCTCCTGGAAGGGTTGATGGATGTTTTCGATCAATACCCGGATGCTGGCCTCGTTTCCCCAAAATTTCATTATTTCTTTGCAAAGGGAACTATTGAGTATGCCGGATACAACAAGGTTAATATTTTTACCGGGCGGAACGGAATGATCGGCAGTGGGGAAGAAGACCGGGGCCAATATGATGAGATCAGGGAGACCAATTATGCTCATGGAGGGGGAATGATGGTTACTAAAAAAGCGATCGAAAAAGCAGGATTGCTCTATGAACCCTTTTTTCTTTATTACGAAGAAATCGACTGGTCAGAAAAGATAAAAAAACAGGGCTTTAAAATTTATTACCAACCAGCCTCACTAATCTATCATAAAGAATCAATGACAACTGGTAAAGCAAGTCCCCTAAAAACGTTTTACCTGATCAGAAACAGAATATGGTTCATGCGTAGAAACATTCCATGGCCTGGATTTCTGGTATTTATGCTCTATTTCATTTGTTTTACCATACCGAAGAACTCACTTACCTATATACTTAAGGGACAGACGACCCATTTACGTTCCTTTTGGAAAGGCGTTATGTGGCACCTGAATCCAAAAATAACCCTTAACTGATCGCACCGCTGTTTATGAGAAAAAAAGTAAAAGTGCTGCAATGCATACGTTAGGGACAGATCGGCGGAGGAGAATCACATTTGCTTAGTCTTGTTGAAAATCTCGACCGCGAAAACTATGAACCGGTAGTGCTTTCTTTTACTAACGGGCCAATGATAGAACGGCTTACGAACATGGGCGTTGAAAATCAGGTGCTATATACCGAGCGACCTTTCGATATTACCAAATGGAGGGCTGTTAAAAAACTGCTAAGGAAAGAAAAGATAGAACTCGTTCATGCGCATGGTACCAGGGCCTGTTCCAACGTTCTTTGGGCAGC
>JACMJX010000274.1 GCA_014380425.1 Chitinophagaceae bacterium
CGACACCTGTTATCAGTATTTCAACCTCATGCCCCTGCCAGGAAGGTCCGGATGATTCCAGTAAATGGGAAAAGGGGGCGATCTCGAAAGGGGTGGCGGCGGCGAGGAGTATATACATAGTGCAAATCTAAAAATATTACCTTTGCGAAAATTTTTTCAGTGCAATGGTTTATCTCACCCGTGTAGAGCATTTTAACGCAGCTCATAAATTGTTTAATCCTGCATGGAGCACCGCGCAGAATGAAGCCGTATTCGGCAAATGCGCCAACGAGAACTGGCACGGGCATAACTACGAACTTTTTGTAACCATAAAAGGAAGGCCGGACCCCGATACCGGTTTTTTGTTCGACGTGAAAAGACTCAGCAACATCGTAAAAGAATACGTACTGGAACTGGTCGACCATAAAAACCTGAATATGGATGTGGATTTCATGCGGGGTAAAATGTGCTCCACCGAGAACCTGGCCATCGGGATATGGAACCAGTTAATTCCCCACCTGCCTAAAAATATAACACTTCATTGTATTAAACTGAACGAAACGCCCCGCATTTATGTTGAGTACTTCGGCGATCAGGGGTAGTGCCGTTTTTTAGATAAATGATCAATCAACATTATGGGATTTAAAGTAGCCGTTTTCAGGAAAGAACATTTTAATGCCGCCCATCGCCTGAATAACCCCGCGTGGGATGAACGCAAAAACGCAGATGTATTCGGGAAATGCAATTATCCTAATTATCATGGCCATAACTACGAACTGATCGTAAAAGTGATCGGAGAGCCTGATCCGGGTTCGGGCTACGTGATAGACCTGAAACTGCTTTCGGACATCATCAAAGAGCATGTACTTGACCGGTTCGATCATAAAAACCTGAACCTGGATACCGAAGAATTTAAAGAACTGAACCCAACAGCAGAAAATATTGTTTATGTTATCTACAACATATTGAAAAAAGTACTGGACCCGCGGTTCGATCTGCAGATCAGGCTTTACGAAACAGAGCGGAATTTTGTAGAATATCCGCACAATATATAATCACCATTATGGCTTACAAGAAGACCGAACAGTACGACGAGAAGACTACGCAGGGATTGGTTACCAGCTACCGGAGCGCGCTGGAGCTGATAGGAGAAGACCCGGAACGGGAAGGATTGGTTAAAACGCCGGAACGGATCGCCAAAGCCATGCAGTTTATGACCCAGGGGTACCAGATGGATGCGCGGTCCATACTGGAATCGGCTAAATTCGAGGAAAATGTGAGTGAAATGGTGATCGTGAAAGACATCGAACTTTACAGCATGTGCGAGCACCATATGCTGCCCTTTTACGGCAAGGCCCACGTGGCCTATATACCCAATGGATGGATCACCGGGCTTAGCAAACTGGCCAGGGTGGTAGATGTATACAGCCGCCGCCTGCAGGTGCAGGAAAGACTTACCCACCAGATCATGCTGGCGATCAAAGACACGCTTAACCCGCACGGGGTGGCGGTTGTAGTAGAAGCATCCCATCTTTGCATGATGATGCGGGGAGTGCAAAAACAGAACTCTGTAACCACCACATCTGCATTTTGCGGCGAGTTCGAAAAAAATGAAACCAGGAGTGAGTTTATCCGGTTAGTGGGTTCCAAATTGCATTAACATAATTTCCTTTATTTTTGCCCGCTAATTACAATCTGAGTATGAAGAATGCTTTCGTATTTCCCGGACAGGGTTCCCAGTACCCGGGAATGGGCAAGAATTATTATGACAATAGCGCATTTGCCAAAAAGCTGTTTGAACAGGCCAATGAGCAACTGGGCTTCCGGATCTCCGACATTATGTTTTCCGGTACGGAAGAAGCCTTACGGGAAACCAATATCTCGCAGCCTGCAGTATTTCTTCATTCTATTATAGCCTTTAAAAGTGTGGAAGGCATACGACCGGATATGGTGGCCGGCCATTCCCTGGGTGAATTTTCTGCCCTGGTAGCAAACGGTACGCTGAGTTTCGAAGATGCCCTGCAACTGGTGTCTCTCCGGGCGGAAGCCATGCGCAAAGCCTGCATTGCTACCCCTTCTACCATGGCTGCGGTGCTGGGCCTCGAAGCCCCCGTCGTTGAAGCCGTATGCAGCGAAGTACAAAGTGAAAGCGGTGAAGTGGTAGTTCCTGCCAATTATAACCATCCTTCGCAACTGGTGATCTCCGGTTCTCTTAAGGGGGTGGAACTGGCAAGCATCCGTTTAAAGGAAGCAGGTGCTAAAAAGACCGTTCCTTTATTAGTGAGCGGAGCATTCCACTCCCCGCTGATGGAGCCCGCCCGCGAGGAATTTAAAATAGCCATCGAAAAAATAAACTTTCACCAGCCAACAGCACATATTTATCAGAACGTAGTGGCAAAGGCTGTGTTCGACCGCGAAGAGATAAAACAAAACCTGATAGACCAGTTGACGGGTGCCGTAAAATGGACGCAGAGTGTGCAGGCGATGATAACGGACGGTGCTACCCGGTTCGTGGAAATTGGTCCGGGTAAAGTGTTGCAGGGGCTTATTCTTAAAATCGACAAATCCGTTACGGTGGAAGGGGTCAATTAATACCCCCATTTTACCAGGCTGGCTCCCCAGGTAAAACCTCCCCCAAAGGCGGCCAGTACAAGATTGTCTCCTTTGTTCAATTTCGATTCCCAGTCCCACAAACACAAAGGAATAGTAGCCGCAGTGGTATTTCCATACCGGTGTATGTTGAGCATTACCTTCTCCGGTGGCAGCCCAATGCGGTTAGAAGTGGCGTCTATGATCCTTTTATTAGCCTGGTGAGGTACCAGCCAGGCTATATCTCCCCCGGTAAGATGGTTGCGCTCGAGCAATTCAAAAGCTGCGTCCGCCATGCCTTTCACCGCATATTTAAAAACAGTTGGTCCTTCCTGGTAAATAAAATGCTGCTTACGCGTAACGGTTTCTATGCTCGAAGGGTTAAGAGAGCCTCCGGCTTTCTGGTATAAAAAGTTTTTACCATATCCATCGCTTTTGAGCAGGCTATCCAGTACACCGTAGCCTTCCTCATTGGGCTCCAGCAGCACGGCTCCCCCGCCATCTCCAAAAAGGATACAGGTATTGCGGTCGGTATAATCCACGATAGCACTCATTTTATCGGCGCCCACCACTACCACTTTTTTATAACGGCGGCTTTCGATAAGTGCGGCACCGGTGGTTAGACTGAATAGAAACCCGGAGCAGGCAGCGCTTACGTCGAATCCCCAGGCATTTACGGCACCTATCTTATCGCATATTATATTGGCCGTGGCAGGAAAAGGCATATCGGC
>JACMJX010000275.1 GCA_014380425.1 Chitinophagaceae bacterium
ACAGGACAGCAGGGGTTATGATGTATATGATATTTACGACCTTGGTGAATTTGAGCAGAAAGGCACCATAAGAACCCGGTACGGAACAAAAGAAGAATATCTGCAAGCTGTTGAAACACTAAAGAAAGCAGGAATACAAGTGTATGTGGACGTAGTAGTAAACCACCTGTCAGGCGCAGACGAAGTTGAAAAAGTGAAAATAAGAAAAGTAAATCCAGAGAACAGGAACGAATTCATCTCTGATTCTTATGATATCGAAGCTTATACAAAATTTACCTTTCCGGGTCGTAACAACAAGTATTCATCATTCATCTGGGATCAGCAGTGCTTTTCCGGTGTGGACTATGCGAACGATACAAAGGAAACAGGCATTTACAGCATACAGAACCAATATGGTGATGGGTGGGAAGAGATGATTGATGAGGAGAAAGGGAACTTCGATTACTTGATGGGCGCTGATATTGAATTTCGTAACAGTGCCGTAAGAGAAGAATTTAAAAATTGGGGAGCGTGGTATTGGAATCTCATAAAATTCGATGGAGTAAGGATGGATGCGGTAAAGCATATCACACCTGGTTTTTTTGCGGAGTGGTTAGATCACATCAATCATGTGGCCGGAAAGGAACTATTTGCAGTAGGTGAATACTGGGCTCCCGAACAACTCGGGCGTTTAACCAAATTTATCGAAGCCACCGGAGGGCGGATGTCATTATTTGACGCACCCCTTCACCATAATTTCTTTACGGCTTCAAAGGCAGGCCGGGATTATGATCTTACTACCATTTTTAACGGTTCTCTGGTAGAAACAAAACCCTTGCTTTCGGTTACCATAATAGACAATCACGATACCCAGCCCCTTCAGGCGCTTGAAGCTCCTGTAGAAGTATGGTTTAAACCCATAGCTTACGCTCTTATTCTTTTGAGGGAGGGCGGGTATCCCTGCGTTTTTTACCCTGATTTATATGGCGCCAGCTACGTGGACAAAGATTGTAACGGCACTGATTGCGAAATCCATCTTCCCCCGGTAGAGCATCTTGAAAAGCTACTGACAGCCAGAAAAGTATACGCTTATGGTATACAACGAGATTGTTTCAATCACGCTAATTGCATAGCATGGTCACGGGAGGGTGATGAGGAGCATGAAAACTCCGCATGCGCTGTAGTAATGAGTAACGGTGAAGAAGGCTTGAAAGATGTAGAAGTAGGCAAGAGAAATGCAGGGCATACATTTATTGATTTCCTGGGAAATAGAGAGGAAGAGGTGATAGTTAATGAGGACGGCTGGGGAAATTTTTCTTGTAACGGAGGATCTGTATCAGTTTGGGTGAGAAAGTAAATATATCTGTATACCATTTAAAACAAACATCATGAAAGTTAATTCAATTAAGGTACTGTCTGTATTATCTGCTCTGTTAATTGCCTTAAGTAGTTGTAATATCGTAGAAGGCATTTTCAAAGCAGGGATATGGGTGGGTATCCTTTTCGTGGCAGGCATCATTGCACTGGTTATATTTCTTATTTCCAAATTCAGATAACTACTAAAGGTATAAAGCAAGTAAAGGATCAAAGCCTCAGCTAATGATCCTTTACTTTTGCGGCAAAGGGACAAAAAAATAGGATGCCAAGAATGGCATCCTCTGAACCCTAAAACCCAAACCTACTACTTATTAACTTTTATATATTAATGTATATGATAATAAAGTATATCCCATTCAAAAATGCATCGTATGGGGAATGATAATCATAAGTAATGGTGTGCTTTTTTGTTATACTAACTCAAAACTCACAAATTATCAGCAACTACTACTATCTTGAGTAACAATCCCCATACCAGATTAACTTTTTACATAATCACTGCTGAAGGTGCAAGTAAGAGATGGGAAAACTGGGGAAAACCTGAGAAAAACGGGTAAAATAATTCGCAACACGTAGCAAAACAGGGTGATTAGGTACAATATGAAAAAACTCATTAATAAACTCAGAATAGACAGTCGGGTACGATTTGGTTATGGAGCTGCGTTTATTCTGCTCACTGTTTCTTATCTGATTACGCTTTACGCGAACCGGCAATTAGTAACTCAAGCCCGACTGGTGGATCGTTCGAATAAAATGATCTATCATATTGAAGAAATGCTTTCTTTAACCAAAGATGGCGAGAATGCAGTGCATAGGTACCTGATCGCTAAAGACCAAAAGGTACTGGCTCCCTTTATTGCGTCGAGGCGTAGTGTAGACTCCATCTATAAATTGCTTCTTAAAGAAACAAAGGATAACGAGCTACAAAAAAACAGGCTGGATACGCTTGTCGGCTATATTAACAGCCGCTACTCGACCATGCAGCATCTGACTAAACAACTTCCTGCTGCCGGTTTTCGCTTAACAGATACGCTTAATTTTACTACTTCAGGTACAAGCCTGGAAACTGCGAAAACCCGGTCTTTAGCGCTCAGAATGCAGGCGCATGAAGAAAACCTGCTCAGGGCACGCTCCGAAGAACTGGCCGAACGCTTTGTTTCGCTTAATGCAATAGTCATCGCTTCGCTAATCGTCGCGTTTTTGCTGTTTACCCTAGGATTCCTCACCTATTTAAGGGAAAATAAGGCAAGAAGGCTGGCCGACAAAAAAGTGGATGAATACCAGACTCAGCTTAAACAGCAAATCGAGCAGCTTGCAGGCGCCAACAAGGAGCTTATACAGGTGAGAAGCATTGAAAAGTTTGCTGCCACAGGAAGAATAGCCCGTACCATTGCGCATGAAGTACGAAATCCCCTGACGAACATCAACCTTGCCATTGAACAGATAAAGAGTGACGTAAAAGGCGAAGAAAGCCTCGATATATTATTTGACATGGTAACCAGGAATAGCAACAGAATTAATCAACTGATTACCGACCTGCTCAACTCCACTAAATTTGCCGAACTGGATTATGTGAAGACGGAAACCGGTGCTATCCTGGATGGAGCCCTCGACCTTGCGGAAGACAGGCTATCCCTGCATCATATTAAAGTGGAAAAGTGTTACGGGAGTTCTTGCTTCATCGCAGCGGATGTTGATAAGATGAAAATAGCGTTTCTTAATATCATAGTGAATGCTGTAGAAGCCATGGAGCCCGAAAAAGGGATATTGAAGCTGTCAGTGACCGAGAAGAACGATAAATGCGTTATCAGGATTTCCGACAATGGGAGCGGTATGGATAGTGAGGCACTAAGCAGGCTCTTTGAACCTTACTTTACCAGCAAAATGAAAGGGAATGGTCTTGGCCTTACCAATTCCCAGAATATCATTCTTAATCACAAAGGAAGTATACTAGTAGAGAGCGAAACAGGCCTGGGAACTACCTTTATTATAACATTGGACGTGGTACGATAAACTTCTGAATGGACGTATAAATAAGATCTCTGGTAAGCGGCTTTCCCAGAAAGGCGTCGGCACCATTATTAAGCGCTTTGTTTTTTTCTATCATGCTATCGTGCGCAGTAATCATTATCACGCAAGTAAGCGGACAAACCTCTTTAACATGGCGAATATAATCTATACCCAACCCATCAGGCAAATGATTATCGAGAAAAATAATGTCGGGAGTGTCTTTCTGAAGAGCAATCGTAGCTTCTGAAAGACTGTTTGCATAAGCTGTTTTAAAATCTTTCTGTTGTAATATACCACTTAGCAGATAGCAGATATCTATTTCATCATCTACTATTAATACTTTAAATAGGGACGTTTTCAATTTGATTTGTTTTCCATTCCAGCGTTATAAAACAGAGCTATTACTTTTTGATTAATTTATTAAGCAAGTTCTGCGCCAATTCATCAGCGAGATTTATATACAATACATGAGTATATAGAACTTGTGATGGCTGTAAAGCTAGCTTCGCGACGCTATTGTTTGGGTTAAATTTTCCACAGCTTGTTGATTTCCGGATGATATGCATCGAAACGGGCATTAATGCTACAGGATGTTATCTGGCAAGGTGTTTACATGTAAGCAACTAAATAGCAAAATAAGTAAATATGAAAACTAGAAGAAGAATTACCAGTGCGGCGCTTTGTTTTTTAATGATTTTGGTGGCCTTTACATCACAGTCGCAAACTACCAGTACTGCAGTAGTAGGCAGAACAGTATTCGGTATAAAGGGCGGTGTGAACTTATCCAATCTTTATGTAGACGAAATCAATGATGAGAATGCAAAGTTTGGCTTTCAGGTAGGTGGTTTCGTTAAAGCAGGGCTATCAGACAACTTCGCCATACAGCCAGAGCTTATCTACTCTCAGAAGGGTGCGGAGCTGGATTATAACAACATTTTCGCCTCAGGCAAGGTAGCACTCAAATTACATTACATCGAGTTGCCAGTAATGGCAGTTGTGAATCTCGGCCCAATAAACATTCAGGCAGGTCCTTATGTTTCTTATCTTGCCGCTGTGTCAGTAAAAAACAAGGGCGACAACGGCGATAACTTTGAGGAAGAGATCGATAAAGACAATTTCGAATCTTTCGACTACGGAGTAGCTGGAGGCCTTGGAATTGACGGAAATGGCGTAGGATTCGGAATCCGGTACAATTATGGATTAAAGGAGGTAGGAAAGGAAAGAAATTTCTTTGGTCAGCAATATCGTTTCCCGGATGCCAAAAACTCCGTGTTGCAGGCATACCTTACATTTGGCTTTTAAATAAAGTATGGTTCTATCAAAAGTTAAAGAAATTGCGGGATTTTTAAAAATAGTATTTGTCGAGTTCTCTGAAGATAAAGCGTTTAAATTAAGTGCGGCTCTATCTTATTACACTATTTTTTCACTCGCTCCATTTTTAATTATAGTGATATCGTTCGCAGGCTTTTTCTACGGAAGAGAAGCTGCAGAGGGGGTTGTATACCAGCAACTTAATGGATTTGTAGGCGGAGATGCCGCGCTTCAGATTCAGGAAATGATCAAGAATGTACATCTAACAGGCAATACAATGCTGGCAGGAATTGTCAGCATTGTTGCGTTAGTAATAGGTGCAACCGGCATCTTTGCAGAAATTCAAGATTCCATCAACGGCATCTGGAAATTACGGAGTAAGCCTAAAAGGGGCATCCTTAAAATATTGCTGAACCGATTGCTTTCTTTTTCCCTTATTTTAAGCCTCGGGTTTCTTTTAATGGTATCGCTGATACTCGATGCGCTCATTAGCGGGTTGAGTAACCAGCTAACAAGAATATTTCCCGGAAGGAATGTTCAATTCGTCAACATCTTCGACAATGTTCTAACACTTATAGTAATCACCATTCTTTTCGGAGTTATCTTCAAAGTATTACCCGATGCCAAGATCCGGTGGAAAGATATCGGGATAGGGGCTGTAGTTACCGCAGTATTGTTTATGGTCGGAAAATTCGCAATCAGTTACTATATCAGTAAGGGAAACTTTTCCAATGCTTACGGAGCAGCTGGCTCAATAGTAGTGATAATGGTTTGGATCTATTATAGTGCAGTTATTCTTTATCTTGGTGCCGAATTCACGCAAGTGTATGCCATGCGGTATGGAGGGAAGATATCCCCAAATGATTATGCGGTATGGATTAAAGTGGAAAAACGGGAAGTCGAACAACCGGAAATCGAAAAACAAGCCGGAAATTGAGACTTTATCACTAATTTTAAGATGGCAAAAAAATAGTACTTGTAATGAAGAGAATTCTAATTATCGACGATGACATGGATATGTGTTCATTGCTGAGCCGTTTTTTGCAGCGTAAAGGCTATGAAACGGATGTGGCTCATAGCGGTGCCAAAGGTATTGCAAAAGTGAAGGAAGTACAATTTGACGTTGTGCTTTGCGACTTCAGACTGGGAGATAAAGAGGGACGAGAAGTACTGCATGAAATTAAAACAATTCATCCTCACCTGATCGTTATAATAATCACGGGCTATTCCGATATTAAAACAGCCGTTGATGTAATAAAGCAGGGCGCTTTCGACTATATCACGAAGCCTTTAATACCAGACGAGGTGTTGAATGTAATTAGTAAGGCTCTTAACCAGCCGCTTGATAAATCGTTTCCTGCAGGTACATCGTCTGAGGTATTTCCTGTAACCAAGAAAAGAGCTTCCGTATCAGTGGGTGCTGATAGTGACTTTCTCGTAGGCAATAGCCCGGCTACCCGTGATTTGTACAAGCAGATCGAGCTGGTTGCACCTACTCCTTACAGCGTGATTCTTTATGGAGAAAGCGGAACAGGTAAAGAAGTTGTAGCCAAAACGATACATAGCAGCAGTGACCGGAAAGACAAGCCGTTTGTGGCGATGGACTGCGGAACACTGTCGAAGGAACTTTCCGGGAGTGAGCTTTTCGGGCATGTAAAGGGATCTTTTACAGGCGCTTTGAATGATAAGGAAGGTCACTTCGAACTGGCCAACGGCGGCACTTTATTCCTGGATGAAGTTGCCAATCTTTCTTCGGAAATACAAGCTAGCCTGCTCCGGGTTATACAAGAGAGAAAATTCAAAAGGGTGGGCGGAACGAAGGAAATGAACGTTGACGTGCGGATAATAGTTGCCTCTAATGAAAACCTTCAGGATGCCTACCGAAAGGGTAAATTCCGCGAAGATCTCTACCACAGGTTTAATGAATTTTCTATAAACATACCACCATTGAGAATCCGGCGGGAAGACATTCCTCTTTTTGCAGAATTCTTTCTCTCCAAAGCTTGCAGTGAACTCAATAAAACAATTCAGGGATTCGATAAAGAAGTGGTGGAGCTGTTTATGGATTACGCATGGCCAGGTAATCTCCGCGAGTTCCGTAACGTGATCCGCAGAGCGGCGCTTCTCACAAATGGCAGTCTTGTAGATGCCAGCACGCTTCCATGGGAAATCACCAACCGGTCTTCTTACCCTCCTATGGAGCAGCAGCAGCACCATAATGCAGCGCCTACTCCAATGACGCATACTTCGCTCGACCTGAAGAATGCGGCTACGCAGGCAGAATATGAAACCATCATGAATGTGCTGAAGCAGGTGAATTTCAATAAAACGAAAGCTGCCGAACTTCTCAAGATCGATCGCAAAACGCTATATAATAAATTGCGTACACACGAATCTCAAAATGAATTCGAGGAATAAGTTCCACGCTTATTGTAGAGAATGAAGTATAAAGAGCACTGGCCTTGTCGCCAGTGCTCTTCTTGTTAGTGGTATGTATTTTGGGTTATACTATTAAAATGACTTTATGAGCAAATCTACTGAAATGACAACCCTAAGCTATGTTATGGAAAAACTCAGGGTAAAAAGACAAGACATCGAGTTTACGATGACACCCGAAGGTTTTACAGGCAATAACGGTAAATTCTACAAGCCAGAGGAACTAAAAATAATAAAAACATACCGCTTTGAAGGCGAATCAGACCCTTCCGATTCCATAGTTCTTTACATCATCGAAGCAAACGACGGTTTGATCGGTTACAGCCTCGATGCTTACGGAGCTTATTCGAACCACGACGACGAGCAGTATGATGATTTTATAAGAAAAATTCCCGTGCAGGATAGAGAAGAGCAGCAGATATTCGGAGAATAGCTGTTGCAAATAACTGCATGTTACAGGCCTTCGAAGCCGTGTGATATTCCAATCACCTGTTCCGGTAATAACAATATGTCAAAGAGCAAAAAAATATATTGAATGCCATATCCCATTGTAGCAGAGTAGAACTCCGGGGCACCTCTCCCTTTGTTCTGGGTGTCAGCCTCTGTTACTTTGGAATAATACTGCAAAGGTACGGTAACAAATAGCCGTTTCAAGGCACCAACGTCACGAACGCCCTAATGGACGTCACGAACGGCCTATATCATGTCACGAACAGCATTTGGGTGTTAAAATTGATATCTTAATGTGCACTTAAGTATTTTCACTTACCTGCTTCGCATCCGCTTCGTACCCGCTTCGCAGTTTGTTCGCATTTGTTCGGGGTTTGTTCGCAAATTTGCGAACACGCTTCGAACAAACCCCGAAGCGGGTACGACGCGGGTACGAATAAAGTAAGTGCTAATACTTAGTAA
>JACMJX010000276.1 GCA_014380425.1 Chitinophagaceae bacterium
GCGCAGATACTTACCCGCATGTTCGATGATCCTCGCATAGAGGGGCATCTCCCGCGCCCTTTTGGCGTTTTCTATCAGGCCGACAGACCTTGCTATGAAGATGTAATGGCGATGCAGATAGAAGAAACAGTGGCCTTAAAAGGCAAGGGAGACTTGAATAAATTACTGCGCGGAAGGGAAACATGGGAAATACTATAGCCTCACACTGCAAATGATCCCATAAATAAAGGGTGCCAGTTCATGAACCGGCACCCTTTCATGTTGAATGCTGTAAGGGATAAATGGTGTTTAATAATGCCGGCGATTGAAATCGCCGGCCTGTGCTTACCTCTGAAACCACAAAAAGAAAGAGGTTATACTGGTTTTCAATCTATGCAGTCTTCACCTGTATCGGCTATGCTACCTGGTATTTATGCAAATAAATACTGTTTACACTACCGCGTTTAGGCACTATATATAATGAATAAAATCTTCTTGATGATTTTCGGAAGGGATATAAGAAGTCAATTAATTGGAGGTACAGTAAAACAGAGGGACTGGATAAACGGTTAGAGAGAGGTGATTGGATTTTTTGTCCTTAAACTGAAGGGGGATCCATTATCAGCGCTAAGTCGCCGTAAAAATAAAGACTGTTTAGGTAAAAAGCAATAAAATCTTAACATTTTTTTTAGAATAAGATAATCGGGATGAGTTGGTGACTGTATCAGGGGGAATAAGGCAGAAGATTCAATGATACTAATCCGCCGATATTGCGTATTGAAGATGCTCTTTCAACTGGTTATTGGCCATGGAAAATGTTTTGCTTTTTTTATAGTTGTACCACCACAGAGGAGCGGTTTTTTTCATAAAGGTGTCGATCGTTCTCATGCCGAACAGGTTCCATGCCCCGTGGATCTTGCCGCTGAGAGATGGTTGCATGGCGCGTAAACTCATGGCAAAGCCGCTATCCAGGTATTCCATGTGGTGCCAGTACCCCGCAGGCATAAAAAGCGTTTCTCCATGTTCAAGTATGGTTTCGTATCCGCGGGCAAGGCCTAGCGCAGGAAAGCTTTCGAGCTGCAGCTTGTTTTTGTCCTTATCGGAGTAATTCTCGAAATCCACGAAGCTCATTACCTCCCACGGCTTTCTGTAAAGATTGAACTGTTCTTCATTAGGAAATAACAGCACTCTTTTTCTTCCAGCGAACTGTGTATGTATTATATGAGAAAGGTCGATATCGAAGTGCATGTGAGTAACAGACCCGGCTCCGCCCACAAATAGCATGGGAAAGCGCTTCACGAATCCATTCATCAGATGCTCCGGCCATATAAAATCGTTCACTAGCTGAGGAGCGTGTTGAAAGATATTGAATAGAAAGATCCTAAGCCCTACCGGCCCTTTCTCCACCATGTTAAGATAATCGCCAAACCTCATACGGTCATCTGCCTTATTAACCGGGGTATATGCGTCGTTCTTTATATTATTGTACACGGCCACATTTGTTTCTCCCACAACTTCCTTAAAGTAATTCCAGTTCCATTTATTATAAGCGGGCCACTCTTTAGAAAGGCCTTTTATCACAAGTGGCTTCATAGAGTCGTAATACTTTTGCTTGAAATCTTCATGGGTAATATCCTCAACTTTGTTAACAGGAGTTAACTTCATGGCAAAATTTTTAATCTGCAAATCTAAATATTTAAATACTTATACCTGCATCATTGTTAAAACTAATCGGTGGCAATGGTACACTAATTGTATAAGTATTCTTATTTCATTATAAATAGTGTTTTATGAAAAAGATTCTTTTTGCGGCTTCTATTACAGGTGCTATAGGCGCGGCATTGGTGATGTATCTTATAAATAAAATGAATACTTCGCCCCAGGTAAACAAAATAAGTGAAACGGCTGGTGTAATGTAAACTTGCTGCTCATGAGTAACTAATCTGTAACAATTACGGCTAGCGGTATTGCCTGTTCTTCCCTTCAAGATAGTTGCAATATTCAAGCCCGCCAAGGCGAAACCTTAGCGGAACTTTCAGGGCTTTTTCTACCTGCAACTCTTTCAGGCAGAAAAAGCCCAGTTGTTTTTTATAGTAGTCTGCACTTATAGTAACAGGTACTGTACTAAATAAGGATAGCCTGACAGAAGTATCGGCTTTTTCCAAAGGTAAAGCTGTCAACTGCGCAGCAGTCTTGAGCGAAAGAAACAGGAGAAGAAAGGGAAGGCTTTTTAAATACTTCATACCTGAAAGTACGCATTATTTCAGCAGTCAGTTTTATTTTAACAAATGATCAACAGCTTTCATGCGGCAAATTATTAATTTCGGCCACTAATCTACTTCTTTGAAAGTTTACTTTATAAGCGGCCTCGCGGCAGACAAAAGGGTTTTTAAACATATAAAGCTGCCGGAAGGCTACGAAATCGTACATCTCGACTGGATAGAGTCGCTCGATAATGACACCCTTGCTTCTTATGCACTTAGACTCGGGTCTTCCATCGACACTTCTGTTCCTTTCGGCATAGTAGGGTTATCGATGGGGGGAATGATGGCATCGGAAATTGCCCGCAAGCATCATCCGGCTTTCACCGTTCTTATTTCAAGCGTTCCCTGTAATGCGCACCTCCCGAAGTATTTTAAGATCTTCCGAACCCTACGGCTGCACCGGATGGTGCCTGTAGCTATATTAAAGCAAGCCTCTATAGTGAAACGAATGTTTACATCGGAAAGCTCCGGAGATAAAAAAATCGTCTGCGATGTTATCCGGGATAGCGATCCCAGGTTTATCAAGTGGGCTATGCACGCGGTATTAACCTGGAGCTGTGAGCAGCTTTCTCACCCCTATATTCATGTACACGGCACCCGGGATGAAATTCTACCCGTGCGTTATACAAAGCCTACGCATCTTGTAAAGGGAGCAGGGCATCTGATGATTATGACAAGAGCCTCAGAAGTGAACCGCATATTGCAGGAGGTTTGCAGACGCAGGTAGGCGATAATATGGATGATACCGGTATATACACCAGGAAGCCATTTGCTATATGGGCAGTTGCAGGGGAACAAGCCAAGGCTTAAACAATAATCGAAATTCAAATGAATATTTCGCAGATCGATATTTTTAGATTCAGTATCAGAATGGAGTCGTTCACCATAGCTACCGGTACCATGCACTTCGCACAGAATATGCTGGTGCGGGTGCATACTGCTAACGGGTTGTATGGTATGGGGGAATGCTCCGCTTTTCCGATGATCGTTGGAGAAAACCAGGAAACCTGCCTGGCAATGGCAAGGGAGTTCGCAAAAATCTGGAAGAATAAAGATGCCCTCGATATACCTGCAAGAATGCAGGAGCTCCATAGCTATGCTGCCAGAAATGCAACAGCGAAGAGTGCTTTCGACATGGCCCTTTATGACCTCTCGGCGAAGGCCGCAGGCCTGCCGCTCTATAAATTTCTGGGAGGTGATAAAAGAGTTGTAGAAACGGATATCACTGTCGGCATCAATACCCCCCTGCAGATGGCGAAGGAAGCCACTGAATTCGTAAAGAAGGGTGCGCGTATCATTAAAGTGAAACTGGGAAAGGGTGTAAAAGAAGATATAGAAAGAATAAGCAGTGTACGGTCTGCAGTAGGCAATGATACGGTACTAAGAATCGATGCCAACCAGGGATGGACATTCGAGGAAGCATCCCATATTCTGAATACGATCGCAGAAACCCGCATCGAATTCTGCGAACAGCCCATGCGCACATCCCACGATGACCAGCTCCCTGAACTGCGAAGGCAGTCGCCCATAAAAATAATGGCAGATGAAAGCTGTTATGATCACCACGACGCCCGAAAACAGATCAGCACCGCATCTTGCGACTATATCAATATAAAGTTGGCCAAGTCGGGTGGCATTCTCGAAGCGCTGAATATTCACCGGGTGGCCGCTCTTGGAGGAATAGAATGTATGATAGGAGGAATGCTGGAATCAAGGCTTGCCGTAACCGCCAATCTTCATTTTGCATATGCTTGCCTGGGTATCACCTTTTTCGACCTGGATGCTGCCTTGCTGGGCCACCTCGAGGATCCTGTGATAGACGGTATGCAGTATAAAGGGTTTTTCCCCGAAACAAACGACTTACCCGGCATTGGCGCCGATGTAGAGGAAGCCTTCCTTCACAATTGCGAGAAATGGACTATTTAAACTTCGATTCGTGTTTCGTAGAAGGAGTTACAAAAAAGACTGCTATGTTTTATAACCAGAGTACGTCCTGTAGCTCTGGCTTCCTGTCGAAGGTCGCTTTCGCGAAAGTACAAAGCGGCTTCACTTTTATGTTATTGGCACGCGCATACTCCACCAACGTTTCCAGCAAATGCACCCCTACTCCTTTTCCCTGCAGCGAATCATCTACTTCCGTATGGGCAATGATCATTTTACCAGGTGCAGGCACGGTATAAGTCATTTCAGCGAGAACGCCCTCCTCGCTTTCTAAAAAAAACATCCCCTTACCTTCAGTCTCTTTATGTTGAATATTCATAATGGTATTTTGATGGTTTACTGAAGGTACAAAATTCCATTATCGGTTTTATTTTTCCCGTTCTGCAACAGCTCGAAATAATGAACCAAAGTAAGGTGTTGACAACCAATACTTTATATTCCGGCATCAGCCTTGAAATCACTAAGCCGAGGTTTTTCCATAGGTTATAGAAACTGTCGGGAGTGTATTTCCATACGGCTCCTGATTTGAATGTTCATTTTAGACAATTTTTTTCCAAAGTACAGAAAGAGGGTATATCGAATTCGATGTATCCTCTTTTTCGTTTTCTACCAATCCTATGAAAAGACCCGTTTTCGCGTAAGATTACCGGTATATTCGCTTGCTTAGATACTCACCATCCTAGGCTCATCCTAGGTACATCCTAGGTAGATCCTAGGTAGATTCTAGGCACATGTACGTAGTATCTACGTAGGATGTACCTAGGATCTACCTAAGATAAGCCTAGTATTGTCAATAGATAGTGATTACAATAAGGGTTCCAGATAAAAGAAAAGCTGCTTCAAAATCACTTCTGAAGCAGCTTTTCTTTATGCTGTTATCTACCGGTATGGTAAGTTCCGGTTACATTCTGGTAAGTATTTCGGCTTTTTTCTGGTCGTAATCGTTCTGGGAGATCAAACCGTTATCGAGCAAGGCCTTTAGTTTTTGAAGGGTTTCAAGAGGATCGATGGCTGCTGGTCGCGGAACAACCGGGGTTTCTTGACCGGGTTGTGCTGGCCCGGGCCCTGAGGTGACAGTTACGCCTCCTGCTGCAGCGCGCTTCTCTTCCAGGTCGCGTTCTCTCCTCCATTCTCTTTGAATTTCTTCCTGCTCCTGCGCGATGGTGTACAATTTACGCGCCTGTGCCTTTGGGAGGTAGTCAACTTTATCTGTAACACCGTAAATGGTGGTAACGGAAAAAACGGCACCGAAAATCTCCTCTTTTAAATGAGATGCGGAGAGATCCTTCCATAGATAGTCCTGAAATTCCATGCTTAGCCCGAGGTGCTTGGGCCTGAAGAAGATAACCCTCTTACTGGTAAGCGCCACGCAATCGGGCGAAATGGTAACGGCAGGCATCTTCTGAACGGCGATATACACGGCGTCTTCGCCTGCCATAAGAATTCCACTCAATCGTTCTGCAATCCGCTCCACGGCGCCAGGGTCCTGGTTCTCGTTTAGAAAGTCTTTCAAATTCAGTCTCATACAAATGATTTTAGCAGGATGAACAAGCGCAAGATAATTATTAAATCAGTCAAAAGCTGCGCCAGGCATGGTAAAAGCGAATATGGCGCCATTGCCTTTTTCGCTCTTGCTATAGAAGGTTCCGCCATGCTGAGCAACGAAATCTTTTACCAGGATAAGCCCCAGCCCTGTTCCTTTTTCATTGTTAGTGCCGGAAGTAGAAGTAGACATGGTTCTGGCCATAATGATTTCCTGGAGATCTTCCGTAATCCCGATTCCATTGTCTTTTACACACACCTCGATCATATTATCTAAGGGAATGGCGCTTACACTAATATAACCCCCTTCGGAAGTGTATTTGATGGAATTGCTAACGAGGTTTTGTATGATGGATCTCAGCATGAAAGAATCGGCGTTCAGATGGAGATTTTCAGCCACTTCGTTTTTCAGCAGGATGTTTTTCTGAGCGGCACTGTCTTTCAAAAGCTCTAGGGAGTTCTCGATCTGCTTGTGCAGGTTGAGCAGTCCGGGGTTGAAGTTTGTTTTTTCATACTGCTTTTTCGCCCAGTCTACCAGCTCATTCAGCTGGTGAAGAACTCTGTTGGAAGTTCGGTTGATCAGGTCTGCCAGCTTGGCGATCTCCTGGGGATTGAACTTGTGGGCATCTCTATGAAGCTTTTCAGCAGATACTATTAGTGCTGCCAGGGGATTGCGGAGATCATGAGAAATAACGGAGAGGAATTTATCTTTTGAAAGGCTAAGATCTTTCAACTCCTGGTTTAGTTCTTCGAGTTCCAGCGTGCGTTCTCTAACTCTTTTTTCCAGGTCTTTATTTAACTCCGTCAGGTCGTCGTTAATGCTCCGTAGTTTCTCATCCTGCTGTTTTAGCAAGTGGTTCTTCTGAAACAGCTCGGAGAATATCGCCACTTTGGAGCGAAGGATTTGCGGATTAACGGGCTTCCGGATATAATCGACTGCGCCGGCTTCATATCCTTTAAATACCGCTGCGTCTTCGTAATCCTGGCCTGTAATAAAGATGATCGGGATATGCCGGAGCTTTTCCCATTGATAGATGATCTCCGCGGTTTCATAGCCATCCATCACCGGCATTTTAACATCCAGAAGAATAAGGGTGAAGCTCTGATCCTTCAAAAGAATCTTAAGTGCTTCCTTTCCTGAACTCGCCCTTTCGAAAGAATAGCCATCCTTTTCGAGAACGAGCTCCATGGAAAGCAGGTTATCCTCTCTATCATCTACTAGGAGGATCTTGATTGGTGTAGATATCACTGGTGGATGTTTTCTTAATCGGTCATAAAAAGCCTCTCTATTTATAAAGCCATGCCCTCATAAGGCTCATCAACTGGTCGGTTTTTACGGGTTTGGTAATATAATCCGATGCTCCCGAAGCGATGCACTTCTGCCTGTCGCCAATCATTGCCTTAGCCGTTACTGCAATAATAGGCAATTGCTGGTGATTCGCATCTTTTCTTATCCATTGAATGGTTTCATAGCCGTCCATTTCCGGCATCATGATATCCATTAGTACTATGTTGATATCCTTTTCCTTGGTGAGAATATCGAGTGCTTCTCGTCCGCTTTCAGCAGTGATCACTTCCAGGTTAGATCTTTCAAAGGCGGCGGTGAGTGCAAACAGGTTGCGCACATCGTCATCCACTACCAGTACTTTCTGGCCATCCAGTACATCGCTATTATCCCTTCCTTTCAACAACATCTCGCGGGCATCATCGGAAATCTTGCTTGTTTTCACGTGAAGCGCCAGGAAGATTTCTTCAAGAATACGACTGTTTGAGTCATTGTTTTTCGGGATCCACTTATAGTTAAGATGTTTAAGATATATCAGTTCGTTCTTGGGGATTTCAGTTGCTGAATAAAGAATAACGGAAGTGTCTGCATGCTCCGGTTTATTGAGCATTTTAAGAAACTCTTTGTTTTCATGCTTGGTGAAGTCGAGAACGATGCAGTCGAAATCTCCGGTATTGGCGTAGGTTTCAACAGCTTCCTGGCCGGTGTTTGCCGTTTCAATGGCTACAAGATCGTTCTTAAGAAGCCTGGCGAGATGGTTCTTTTCCTCCTGGTTTTCTTCAATCAGCAGAATTTTCTTGAGCTTCTTTTCACTGTGACGCTGTACGCCGAACATCAACTGATCCAAGGAGCGATTGGAGAGCGGCTTAAGATAAAAGCTCTTGGCTCCATACTTCAATGAATTGGCGCGGTTCTCTTCCCCGGAAATGAGGTGAACGGGAATATGACGGAAATCAAGATCTTTCTTAAGCATCTTCAATACCTTCCAGCCATTGGATTCGGGCAGGTTCACATCGAGGGTGATGGCAACAGGATCGAAGTTTTCTATCGCTGTCAGAATCTCCAGGTAAGTAAGTGCCACTATTACCTTCAAGCTGTAGTCGTGCGCCTTATCGATCATTATCTTTGTAAATCGCAAGTCATCTTCTATCACCAGCAATACCCGGTCTCCAGGCATTATATTATAGCGATCATCATCGATCGTTTGTTCATCTATATCCACCGGTATGTTTTTACCGACGGTTGTCTGCAAGTGCTTGACAGGGTTTTCGCCAACAAGTTTGGTTCCTTCTTTATAACGCAGGGGCAGGTAAAGGCTGAAAATACTTCCTTTACCCAACTCACTTTTAACGGTGATTGTTCCTTTCAGCAATTCGGCAAATCCTTTACTGATAGATAAGCCAAGCCCTGTACCCCCGTACTTGCGGCTGGTAGATCCTTCGGCTTGCTGAAACGCTTCGAATATAAGGCTCTGCGTGTTGGAGGAAATACCGATACCGGTATCTTCTATAGAAAATACTACTACAGAGTCCAGGCCTTCCATCTTATGCAAGCTGCCGGTCTCTTTACAGATACGAAGATTCACTCCTCCCTTTTCCGTAAACTTGAATGCGTTGGATAAAAGGTTTTTCAGGATCTGGTTAAGACGCTGAATATCCGTTTCCATCGTTTCCGGCAGTTCTTCTTCTATATCGATACTGAAATTAAGGTTCTTAGCTTCCGAGATGGGTTTGAAGGTAGCTTCCACAAAGGATGCGATTTCCCGGAAACTCACGGGCATGATATCCGCAGATATAACACCGGATTCAATTTTAGACAGATCGAGGATGTCGTTGATCAGCTGTATCAGGTCATCTCCGCAGGAGTGGATGGTTTTAGCGTATTTGATCTGCTTCTCGGTAAGGTTGCCCTCATGGTTTTCAAAAAGCTGCTGCGCCAGTATCAGCAGACTATTCAGTGGGGTTCTTAACTCGTGGCTCATATTGGCCAAAAACTCCGATTTGTATTTCGAGGTAACGGTAAGCTGCTCCGCTTTTTCTTCTATGGAGCGGCGGGCTTCTTCCACTTCTTTGTTGATCTGCTCCACTTCTTCTTTCTGCTTTTCGAGCAATTGCGCCTTGTCGTTCAGTTCGTCATTCGCCCTTCTTAGTTCTTCCTGCTGTGCACTCAGCTCGCCGGCTAGTGACTGAGACTGCGACAGGAGTTCCTCTGTTCTGGTATTTGTTTCGATATTATTCAATACGATACCGATACTCTCCGTGAGCTGGTCGAGGAAGTCAAGGTGCGTAGGACTAAAATTATCAAAAGAAGCCAGTTCGATAACAGCTTTGATATTATTCTCGAACAATACCGGTAGTATGACGATGGCTGAGGGCGGTGCGCTTCCTATTCCGCTGGAAATCTCCAGGTAATCCGAGGGTACGTTAGTAAGCAGGATTCTTTCTTTATCCAGAGCCACTTGCCCAATGAGGCCCTCATTAAGAGAGAACTCCATATTGATGCTTCTTCTCTTGCTTCCCGGTGCATATCCTGCAAACAGTTTCAGTTTGGGCTCTTTGTTCTCTTCATCGGAATGTTCAAAAATATAGAAGGCACCGAATTTCGCGTTTACAAGTTCAGCCAGCTCAGACAGGATTTTATTAGCCACCGCATTCCTGTCACGCTGCCCTTGCAGCATCTGTGCGAACTTCGCCAGGTTCGATTTCAGCCAGTCCTGTTCATGATTTCTTAGCGTTGTACCTTTCAGGTTAGCGATCATCTGGTTAATCGTATCCTTAAGTGCTTCCAGTTCTCCCTTGGCCTCCACCCGGATGGTACGGGTAAGATCACCCTTTGTAACCGCTGAAGCCACTTCCGAGATGGAACGAACCTGCGTAGTAAGATTCTGCGCAAGCTGGTTTACATTCTCCGTAAGGTCTTTCCAGGTACCCGAAGCTCCCGGCACACTCGCCTGGCCTCCCAGCCGCCCCTGCACACCCACTTCACGCGCCACCGTTGTTACCTGGTCGGCAAACACCGCCAGCGTATCGATCATTTCATTGATAGTATCCGTAAGCTGCGCCACTTCTCCCAATGCATTGATGGAAAGGCGTTGTTTAAGGTTACCCTTTGCAATACCCGTTGCCACTTTAGAGATACCGCGGATCTGGCCGGTAAGGTTAGAAGCCATCTGGTTCACGGAGTCCGTCAGATCCTTCCAGGTACCGCCCACGCCTTTTACCTGCGCCTGACCTCCCAGTTTACCCTCCGTACCCACTTCACGCGCCACCCGGGTTACTTCAGATGCGAAGGAGTTGAGCTGATCCACCATGGTATTGATGGTATTTTTAAGATCCATCATTTCCCCCTTAACATCTATCACCACCGTTTTGGAGAGGTCACCACTGGCCACCGCCTTTGTTACTTCCGCGATATTCCGCACCTGAGAAGTAAGATTACTCGACATCTGGTTTACGGAATCCGTAAGATCTTTCCAGGTGCCCGCAACACCCGGCACAAAGGCCTGCCCGCCCAGGTTACCATCCGTACCTACTTCCCGCGCCACCCGGGTTACTTCAGAGGCAAATCCGCGTAACTGATCCACCATCGTATTAATGGTTTCCTTCAGCTGGAGGATCTCACCCCGCACGTCTACGGTGATCTTCTTGGATAAGTCACCGTTTGCCACTGCTATAGATACATCCGCTATATTTCTTAATTGAGCGGTAAGGTTACCCGCCATTTTATTCACGGAATCCGTCAGGTCTTTCCAGGTACCATCCACACCCGGCACGTTTGCCTGGCCACCCAGCTGGCCTTCAGAACCCACTTCACGCGCCACCCTCGTTACTTCAGAAGCGAAGCCCCGGAGCTGATCCACCATCGTGTTGATGGTGTCTTTCAGTTCCAGCAGCTCGCCTTTGGCGTTTACTGTAATCTTCCTGGATAGGTCACCCTTTGCCACAGCCGTAGTTACTTCGGCAA